>CAIPFS010000165.1 GCA_903864375.1 uncultured Verrucomicrobiota bacterium | reverse complement strand
GGACGGGGACCCACGTCCAAATCGAGACCCAGCGCGGAGAGCAACCTCAATTCGAAGGCAAAAATGGACCTGGGCTGCGGCTCGGCTGAGGTAAGGTGGTCCAAAAAACCATCGAAAAGCTCGAACAATTCCGGCAGCGGGGTGTCCGTCTCGGTCATTTGCTCAATGAACGCGGTCGCATAGGCGGCCGCGCGAAGGGCGGCATAGTCGGTGCGCAATCGCGGTCGGCTTTCCCGGACGTCCACTTCCAACAGGGGATGAAGATCGCCGTTCCTTGCGGATTTATAGCTGAGATCGGCGGAAAAATAGAGATCGAGTTTTCCGAGAAAGGCCGACTTTGGGCGACGGGCTCCCTTGGCAAAAGTGGATACGCGACCGCAGTCGAGGGTCAGCCAGTGAACAATCAGACTGGTTTCCGAGAAAGACCGAACCCGGACCACCACTCCTTTCGTCCGGTGTTCCATGGTCATTTCCGCCCCCCGATCCGTCCCGAGCGGGCATTCGAGAGAAAGGCGCGCGACAAATCCTCATGGCGTCGCATCAATTGGTTTTCCCGCAGCTTCATTCGGCGCCGCTCCGGGGGCGTCTGGTCATCGAATCCCTGCAAATGCAGGATGCCATGAATCAAATACCTCAATAATTCGGACTCGCCGGTGGTCTCGAATTCATCTGCCTGACGCCAGGCATCCGGCACCGAAATGAGGAGGTCACCTTGGAGCCGCTGAGGCGTGCTGCCATAGTCGAAAGTGATCACGTCGGTGGACCCCGAGTGCCCGAGGAACTGGGAATTAGCCCGAGCCATCGCCCGGATCCCGACCAGTTCGACCCCGAGTTGGAATTCCAACCCCAGCTGATTCAGAATGGCTTCCCCGGCCTGTTCAACCGCCCGGCACTGGATGGGTCGAAACCGCTGACGATTGGTCACGCTGATGCGCCTGACCTCTTCCGCCTCCCCGCTCATGGCACCGACAGGTCGCGCCCCCCCGGCACCGGTGCGTCTCCGGCAACAGCACCACGATGGAGTTCGTACGCATGAACGATGCGCTGGACTAATGGATGTCGAACAACGTCCCGCTTCTCGAAGTGAATCAAAGCAATGCCCTCAATTCCCCGCAAAGCCCGCATCGCCTCCAAAATTCCCGAAAACTTGTTTCGTGGAAGATCGATTTGAGTGGGATCGCCTGTGACCACCACCTTGGAACCAAATCCCAGCCGGGTCAGGAACATCAACATCTGCTCCGCGGTGGTATTCTGCGCCTCGTCCAGCACGATGAAGGACTGGTTGAGGGTCCGGCCACGCATGTACGCCAGGGGGGCGATCTCGATCACGCTGCGCTCCATGTTCCGCTGAATCTCATCCACCGGCATCATGTCGTGAAGCGCGTCGTGCAGGGGCCGGAGGTAGGGATCCAGTTTCTGGTAGAGGTCACCGGGCAGAAAGCCCAGCGCTTCACCCGCCTCCACTGCCGGACGCGTCAGGATGATCCGACTGACCCGGCCCTCCCGCAGGGCCGCCACCGCCATGGCCATGGCCAGATAGGTTTTGCCGGTTCCGGCCGGTCCAATTCCAAAGGTGACATCATGATCCCGGATGGCCTGAACATACCGGTGTTGTCCCAGGGTCTTCGGAGTCACCACCGCCTTCCGGCCAGAGGTGGAAATCCGGTTGGCAAAAAGGGAATCGAGGGCGTCGGGACCGTCGTGCTTCAACACATGCAATGCATGGGAGAAATCGCGTGGTCGTGCCGCACCTCCTCCGTCGGCCTGCCGGCTGCGATCCAGCGCCTCAAACAGGCGTTTCGCCCGTTCCACCGCTGAATCCTCGCCTTCCAATCGGATCCAGCCCTCACGGGAGGTCGCCCGGACCGCCAGTTCCGCCTCCAGCAGACGAAGGTTTTTTTCGTCATTGCCAAAAAGGGTCTGGGCAGAGCGGGCGCTTTCGAAATGAAGAGTCTCAGTGGGCATTCGGTTCGAGGGTTGGCATGAATCAGGCCGAAGGATGACGCTGAAGCTCCGCCCGCAATTGGGCGGCCGTTTCCCGGAGCGCCTCCGGCACCACATTGGTTCCGGCAATGACGGGCATGAAGTTGGTATCCCCCTCCCATCGCGGAACAACGTGCAGGTGAAGATGCTCGGCGATCCCTGCCCCCGCGCACTTTCCAAGATTCAGCCCGAGATTGAATCCCTGGGGATGCATCACGGCACGCACGGCATGCAGGCAACGCTGCGCCAATCGCATGAGGTCCAACAGTTCCTCATCCACCAGGGCTTCCAGCGATTCCACCTGCCGGTAGGGGACGATCATCAGGTGCCCTCCGTTGTAGGGGAACGCATTCAACAGGGCGAAGCAGGAGCGTGACCGAACCAGAACCAGGTTCTCTTCATCCCTGTCCTCCCGGGCGATTCGGGAAAAAAGGGACTCCCCACCGGACCCGGCACCCGACTTGGGAGCCCGTATATAGTCAATGCGCCAAGGCGCGTGGAGCACATCCATCCGGGCACCTTACCCGCTGCCCTTCGGCTGTAAAGCGGGTGATGTCCGGGACAACCACCCTCGCAATGCCTCCAACAGGAGCGGCAATTGACCTGAAATCTCATCCAGGGAACCGGGCAGATCCGGGCCTGCACCAGAAGACAACTGCTCCTCCAACCGGCGACAGGCATCGGCAAGCCGTCGTGCCCCCATGTTGCTGGCGCTTCCCTTCAGTGTATGAGCCGACGCCTTGATCGCCGCCACATCCTGACGATCCCAGGCGTTCTGAAGGTCCGACATCCGATCCGGGAGGTCCTCCAGAAAGAGGGCCACCAGCTCCGGCAGCGCCTCCGGATCGCCTGGGATCCGGTACTTTTCCAGTTCAGCTTCGTTGAAGATGGGAATTTCCCCCGATGGAGACGTCAGGTTGCCGGATACGTCCGCCTCCGGAAGAGCCCCGCCCATCTCAGTCGATGAAGGAGCGGCCTCGCTGATCGGAGCCGCGAGTTGCGCGGCCCGTTGCAGGGCGGACGCCAGTCGCTTTTCATCCAGCGGTTTGGTGAGAAAATCATCCATTCCGGCATCGAGGCAGCGTTCGCGGTCCCCTGCCATCGCGTTCGCCGTCAACGCGATGATGTAATGGGGCGGGCGATCTCCAAATTCACCTCCGGCCTCCATCCGCCGGAGTTGGCGGGTCGCCTGATATCCATCCAAATCCGGCATCTGGCAGTCCATCAGGATGGCATCATATTCCTTGTTGCCGACTGCATCGAGGGCTGCCCGACCGTTCCCAACCATTTCCGCGGTGTACCCCAGCTTTTTGAGGAGTGCTCCGGCAACCTTTTGATTGACCAGATTATCTTCCGCCAGGAGCAGTCGAAGCCGACGGGCAGGAGCCGGAGCGGTTCCACTGATTGAAAGAAACCGGGTGTCCTCACTCGGCTCGGGAAGATCTCCGCGAATCAAATGGCCCACGACATCCCGCAACCGCGCCTGTTTGACGGGCTTGACCAATTGGGCGGAGACACCAACGGTCCGCAGTAACCCTTGATCCAGCCGCTGACCCAACGGCACGAGAAGAACAACGCGCAACGCGTCCAAACCCTTTAAAAGATGGGCCTCATGGACCAGGGCCAGCCCATCCTGATCCGGCAGGGTCAGGTCCACCAGGGCACCGATGTAGGTCTGCGCCTCGGACGTCATCGTTCGCAGTCGCTGCAAGGCTTCCGCCGCGGTCGACGCCACATCGACCGTCACGGGAAGGACCGACAGCTCATGGCGAATGGTTTCGGTCGTGCCAGGATGATCCTCGACCAAAAGCAGGCGGGGAAGGACCGAGCCGCCTGTCCCGACCGCTTCGACCGGGAGGGGAAGCAATCCCAGAGGGGCAGAAATCGGAAAATTGGCGGTGAACCAGAAGGTCGACCCCTTTCCCTCCTGACTCTCGACCCCGATTTGCCCGCCCATGCGGGTCACCAATTGCCGGCTGATGGCGAGCCCGAGGCCGGTTCCCCCGTATTTTCGGGTGGTCGATCCGTCCGCCTGTTCGAAGGCCTCAAAAATTTTCGCCTGCGATTCAGGAGCAATGCCGATACCGGTGTCCTTCACGAGGAAGCGCAGACAAACGTCATTTCCGCTGATTTCAACGCGTTCCGCCCGGAGCACGACATCCCCGCCCTGGGGTGTAAACTTGATGGCGTTGCCCAACAGATTGGTGAGGACCTGCCGCAATCGGGCGGAGTCCCCGCGAACCCGTGGAGGCAATTCGTGGTCCACCCAGACGGAGAACTCAATCCCCTTGGAAAAGGCCCGTTCCGCCAGCAATTCCGCCGTGTCTTCGATGGTTTCCCGC
>CAIPFS010000164.1 GCA_903864375.1 uncultured Verrucomicrobiota bacterium | reverse complement strand
TGGCTGCCTTCTGCACTCATTCTTTCTGAATACTGTTCTAGACAGTCGGTTCTTTTGGCCCGCTGGACTAAGGTTCCTGGCCATCAAACAACATCCATGACTAGCCTTATTTCACTCCGCCCGGTAGAATCTGGAGATCTCCCGATCCTCTTCACGCATCAGCTTGATCCGGAGGCCACGCGGCTGGCGGCATTCCCATCACGCGACCGGGACACCTTTATGACACATTGGAATACCAGAATTCTGGGTAATCCGGCGGCTACCAATTGCGCCATTCTGGTGGATGGTTGCGTCGTCGGCCATATTGGCGCGTGGACCGATGCGAGCACACGCGAGCGTTTCCTTTGCTATTGGCTCGGTCGAGAGTTCTGGGGTCGCGGCATCGCCTCCGCCGCGACCTCGATGTTCCTTCAGTCGGAGTTGGCCCGTCCCCTCAAGGCGCGAGTTGCCAGGCACAATTTCGGGTCCATCCGCGTTCTTGAAAAGGTCGGGTTTACACGCGTCGGTGACGATGCGATTACCCTATCCAATGGCACTCCCATGGATGAGTGGCTTTTCGTCCTTTCAGGGCCAGACAGTCCGGTAGAAACGAATAGGGATTGACGCAGCATCCGTGTCTTCATACTGGAATTGTCCGGCTGCATCGGCGGTACGGTCGCTGACCTGCCTCCAGGTGGCCATATCCGATGAAACCTCAAGATGGTAGACGCTCCCGGGCGTGCCCGTGAACCGCAGAAGCACACTCCCTCCATTCATGACATCAAACGAAACAATCTCCACGGTGGGCTGAGCCGGTGGCTTTTCCGGGTTAAGGGTCACCGTGGCGGTGGCACTGCCGCCATACCCGTCGGAGACGGTGTAGCTGAAGGTATCAACGCCAGTGAATCCCACGGGGGGGGTGTAGTCAATCCAAGGCCAGTCCAGGGTGACCGTTCCACCCTGGGCGCTTTGATGACTGACCGTCGTGAGGCTCAGGAAGTCGTTGTCCGCGTCGGTATCGTTCGCCAACAGCAAGGACGCCGTAAACTTGAACAAGTTGGTCAAGGGCCAATTCAGAGCATCCGCCACCGCGATGGGAGGATGGTCGAGTCCGATCGCATTGGTCCCGTCGATGGTTAGGGACTCCGTATTGAACCAGCCGTATCCGGCAAATGTGTTCGTCCCCGCAGCGGTGGGCGGTGCCGTCGCCGTGTACACGAGCGTCCGCAGGTTTAGATCGAGGAACGGCCCCCACTTCAGCTTCTGATTGCGAGTATCCCAGACGCCACCATCACTCAGAGCGCCAACGGTCCAACCGGCGGGAACGGTCTCTTCTATGGCATAGGTAACTACCCCGGGAACGGGTGAAGCGCGCAGCGCCACCTGAAAGGGAACACCGGGAAGGTACCGATCCGGGAGTGTGCGGACCACGGATGCCGGAGCATTCGCCAACGTGCTGTCGCCTGAGATCGACAAGGGGCTCTGGTCGAAACGAGCTGTGCCAGCAAAGGTCACCGTTCCGAATAATTCGGAGGGTGGCGTCGCCTGGTAGGTCAGCGTGCGCGGAGTGGCTGCGGCATCGAAGAAGGGCCCCCACTTCACCTGCCGGTTGGCGACGTCCCATATGCCTCCATGGCTTATCAAACCAATCGTCCAACCTTCGGGGACGCCTTCCTCTATGGCGTAGACCAGGGCAGTGTCGATGGGTGTGGCGGAAAGGGTCACCGTCAGGGGCTGACCCGGGTTATACTGCGATGGCAGGGTTCGGACCACCGTGTTGGCGGAGTGAACAAGGAAGCGGGTGATGACATGGGGCAAATCCACTTCCGCGCCGTCAAAGCGGGCTGCCCCGCGGATGGCCAGCGGCAGGGTGGCATTGGACGAGGGTGTGAGCTGGTAACTGTAGGCCGAAGGGGTCACATCGAGGCCGAAAAATGGACCCCATTTCAGTTTGTGGTTCGCGACATCCCAAACACCACCGCCCGAGATGGTCGAAGGCTCCCACCCCACAGGAATCGACTCTTCCAGTGCAAACGTCTGCACATAATTGGCGGGTGTCGCCACGATTGACACCATGAACGGGACGCCAGGCTGATAGGTGGGCGGCGCATGGCGTACGAGTTGACTTGGGTGCAACGGAAGTGCGGCCGAGTCCACACGCGTCGCGGCGTCGAAACGGACAAAGGC
>CAIPFS010000163.1 GCA_903864375.1 uncultured Verrucomicrobiota bacterium | reverse complement strand
GGTGGTTAAAATCGATATTGGGACTTGCAGGAGCGCGTCCCTCCGGACGCATGTCCCTCCAAAGGAGGGACATCCAACGGAGGGACGTCCCGCCATTGCGGGACAAGTCCCTGATCAAATCCGGGGCCCCAGGAATTGAAGGGAACGCCCGGTACCAAGATGAAGGTACTGGTTCAATACAACGCGACCTTTCATTCCCCGACCGAATGTGTGGCCTCCGAAGAAAAGGGCCCCTCATTTCTGTTTTTCCGGTTCATGCCACAGGAGCACATTTAATTCGCCCTGGTAAGGCCAGTCTTGTGGTGATTTTACCAATCCGGCGCGAACAGGGTTACTCCAGATATAACCCCATTTTTCCAGATAGCTTTCTCCAGACCGCAGTTGCCGATCAAAAAAGTCCTTTTGCCAGAGGGGCTTTTCATTTTGGTTGGGCCATTTCCTTGTAACCACTGACCTCCAATATTTCATCCACACGGCCAACGGGGTCGGTGGTTGAGTGACCGGGGAGCAGGTGAAATGCAAATGATCGGGCATGATGACATAGCGCCCCACCCACCAATGATTCGCCTCGGCCCAAGTGTTGGTCAAAAGTTCAACGGATTGTTGGTTGGCCAAGATGGGACGTCGGCCGCTGACCGTCACCGTCACGAACTGAATGATGCTAAGATTCACCCAGTCTCTTGAGGGAAGATGGGGAAGCTGCTTTCTTCCCGGGATTTCGGACGGCGGCATCTCTGGATAAGGTTTTTGAAGTTTAAGTGTGCTTCAATGCCGAAATTTTAACAACCAGGTCTGAACCAAGGATTCAAAGTCAGAACTGCCGGGCGAACGGGCGAGGCGGTGTCCGGGCGACGGTGGTTAAAATCGATATGGGGACTTGTCCCGCAATGGCGGGACGTCCCTCCAAAGGAGGGACATCCAACGGACGCACGCGCTTAGCCTTCCAAACCTCAACTCCCCAATCAATACCACCTCAGGCGGAACCACGGAAAGACCACCTCGACGACTACAATTCCGAGAAACATCAAGCTGATCACGGAATTCAATTTGAAAAAGGCGATGTTGATCGATCGGACATCCCGACGTCGCGCCAGCAGGTGTTCGGCGACCAACAATCCCAGAATGACGACGGCTCCCAGCCAGTAGGCGAGTCGAAACGTGTTGAGAACACCAAACAGCACGAGGACGCCCCACATCAACAAGTGGGCAAGAAAAGCGAGCATCAGGGCATTTTTCGGTCCCCACCGTACCACCAGCGACCTCAGGCCGTGGGTCCGGTCAAACTCGTAATCCTGTGTGGCGTAGATGATGTCGAACCCAATCAACCAGAGCACCACGGCGATGGCCAGGGTCAGCGGCACAAGGAAGCCGCCGCGCAATGCTCCCCAGCTGAAACCGTTTGATCCGGGGGCAAGAAAATCGATCCGTCCCCGCACGGCCAGCCACGCCCCCAGAGGCGCGATCGCCAGTGCAATCCCCAGCCAGACATGGGTGTAATCGGTGAAGCGTTTGGTGAGTGAATAAAAGCACACAATCACCAATGCGACGGGCGACAACCCGAAGCACAGCGGATTCAGTCCCCAGGATGCCATCATCAAGCCCCCCGCACTCAGGACGCAAAGGGTCACGGCGCTCGTCAGGCTGATTTCGCCGGTGACCAGGTGGCGCTGAGCTGTCCGGGGATTTAATGCATCGAACCGCCGGTCCACGATGCGGTTGAAGGCCATGGCACAGGTCCGGGCGGAAATCATGGCGACCAGGATGAGGACGAAAACCAGTGCTCCAGGCCAGCCGCGATTCTCGCGGGCGGCCACAACCATGGAGGACAGGGCAAACGGAAGGGCAAACACCGTATGACTGAACCGGACGAACGAGGCCCATTTGCGAACCTGGCTCCAGATGGCCAGTCCCCACGGGACCGTCGCCGGTGGTGCCGCGCTCATTCTGGTTCCTCCTGCCATCGGGCGATCAGACGATGCGGCACCTCCAAGTGGTCGAGGACGCGGGCCACGACGGTATCCACCACGTCCTGGACGGTCTGTGGACGGGTGTAATAGGAAGGATTTGCCGGCAGCAGTGTCGCTCCCGCCTGAATCAGCAGCTCAAAATTCCTCAGGTGGATGAGCGAAAGAGGCGTTTCCCGGGGGACGAGGATCAGGCGTCGGCGCTCCTTCAGCATCACGTCGGCGCAGCGCAGCAGGGCATCGGAACTCAGGCCATGGGCGATCCGTCCCACGGTCCCCATGCTGCAGGGAATGACCACCATGGCGTCGGGTGGGTTGGAACCGCTGGCAAACGGAAGATTCATCGAGCGGGTGGAATGAGTCTGAACACCGGGTCGAAGTTGAAGACCTTCGGGGAGTTCCTCCGATAACACCGCGCTGGCATAGGCGCTCAATATGACATGGACCTCGTGTTCCGCTGGGTCCAGATGGTCGAGCAGTCGTTGGGCATACAACGACCCGCTGGCCCCGGTTATCGCGATCAGGAAACGCATCTCATGGAGTATCCGCCGGATTCGCACAAAGCGCCAGCCTCCGACCAAAAGCAATCCGCGACCGCGGATTGCGGGACCGAAAACGTCTGGCTAGGTTTGACCCATGAAACGTGCATGGGGACCAATGTTGCTGGCTGGATTGATTCATCCCTTGATCGCTGCGGAGCCCAGAGTGGTCTTCAGCCAGGATTTTTCCAAAAGCGATCCCGGCTCGGTTCCGGACGAGTTTCTGGTCCTGGATGGTCAGTTTGCCGTCAAGCAGGAGGGAACCGAGCGCTGGCTGGAGTTGCCGGGAGCGCCGCTCGACAGCTACGGCTTCCTCTTTGGTCCCAGTGAATCCTCCGGGGTGCAGGTGGCCGCCCGGATATCCACCGCGAAACAGGGCCGCAAGTTTTCCACGTTTGCCGTGGGGGTATCCGGCGCGAGCGGTTATCGGTTGCAAGTGACCCCGGCGAAGAAGTCAGTGGAATTATTCAAGGGAGACACGGTCGCGGCCACGGCTCCGTTTGACTGGAAATCCGGGGAATGGACCGAGCTCCGTCTTCAGGTTCGGAAAACGGCGGACGGAAAGGCGACCGTCGAAGGCAAGGTATGGACCGCGGGAAGCGATGAACCCAAGGATCCCACCATCAGCCTGCCGGATGCGGAGATTCTGCCGGCTGGAAAATCGGGGGCTTGGGGAATGCCCTACGCCGGTGCTCCCATCCGGTTCGATGACTTGAAAGTCACCACCGTTCCGTAAACGGGCGGAGAGCCATGGCACCTGAGTGGGGGCATGGGTAGGGAACACCTCCAAAACCGGACGTGGTGAAACGCCGTTATTTGGACGCCTGGGCCAATCGGCC
>CAIPFS010000162.1 GCA_903864375.1 uncultured Verrucomicrobiota bacterium | reverse complement strand
GGGAACTGGATCCGAGAAGGATCGGTAGGGCGATCGCCACAAGAGGCAGGCGCCCTTCCGAGGGGGCCGGAAGGTCAAGCGACCCATCTGCCATCAATTCGCGGGCGGTCCGGCGGACCAGCTTCCAAAGCGTCAAACCCATGGTTGTGGCTGCCACCACGATGCTGACCACGGTTCCCACCAGGAGCGTTGGACCGGTCAGATGGAATTCCAATGAAGCCCGTGCGACCGCCGAACTCCAAATGGTTGCCAGTCCCCACAGGACTCCGCGGGCGTAGGCAACGCCCAGAAGCAACCCCAGGACTGTTCCGACCACCGACAAAGCCAGGCCTTCCCGCCAAAAAAGGAGCGAAACCCGCCCCGGTGTCCATCCCAGGGCCAGCAGAGTTCCAATCTCGCGTGCGCGTCGCTCCAGTGCGAACCGGAAGAGTAGTGCGGTCAGCAACAGGCTCGAGCCCAGCAAAAAGAAGCTGAAGCTCAGGAAAAGCCCACCGAAGTCCTGTCCCTCATCCGCCGCCGTCAACAGGCGTGCCCGGACCGGATCGATGCTAAGACCGAAGGATTCCGGGTTCAATCGTGCCCGGATTTCTGCCGCAAGCAGCGCCGTCGGTTCGTTGGTTTTACCGGGCTCGGTTGTCGACCACCGAATCGCCGTGAGATCACCAAACCGGTTTCCCCAAAGCCGTTGACCCGTGGCTACGGAAATGAAGGCCTTTGGCGTTCCCCGCCATTTCTTCCAGTAGGCTTCGTCTTCATTTCGAATTTTCCGAATGAGGGGAAATCCCGCATCCCAATCCTGAGTGCTTTCAGCTTTGGCGATCCCGGGAAATTCGGGCATCAGAGTCCGATCGGCATGGATTCCCTCCAGGGGGACAATTCCCCGGATGCGAAACCGGTTGGTCTGTTCCAACAACTGCGGACCGCTGTCGGCAATGTAATAGACCATTTCCAGCGTATCCCCGACCTTTAGACGGAGGTCATCGGCCAGCCACTGATTGACCACCATTTCGTCGTCGGCCAATGACTCAGGAGTCCAGGGAGGGCCGATGGCGGTGACCATGGCGTAGGGGGCTTCACGCTGGCCGGCCACGAGGGCATTGACCAGATAGGTTAATACGGGTTGGGCAGAGCCCGAGACCGAATCAAACGGTTTCAGAGCCGCATTGCCCACGGGATGGTCCAAAAAAATACGCCGACTGGTCAACTCCCAACCTGGGTGGGGACCCGCCAGGGGATGCAAACTGAGCTCGGCGTCATCAAGCGACCAGGCGGCGTGAAGGCGGGTCGTCAGGTCGCCGATCCAATCGTCAAGCAACTTGGGAACAGTCAGTGCTTCAGGTGCCCGAAGCCAGATGAGGTTCCCCCTCCCAGCCAGAGAAGCGGCATTGGCCAGCGTCGAACGGGAGACAAAGGCATTCATCGGGGGAGTTTGTCCCGCTTGAAGCGCCAAATCACCCCCATCACGGGCGGATACAATTCCGGCAACCCTCAGGCGGAGAGCGACCGCCACGGTATCCCTTGGACTAATCACCGCATCGCGCGACAGAGCCGTCGGCTTGTGGACCCGCACCACCACTTCATCCCCCACCCGGGCTCTTAATTGGCGGGCGGCGGAGGCATTGAGCCAAACCTTGTCCGGTTCGATCGGGGCCATCCCGCCGAGGAATCCGTCCGGGATTCCCAACACATGGATGGAGTTGGCCCGGGCCGTCGCGTCCTGTCGGGTGGCCATGCCGGGAAGTTCCAGCAGGACGGATGCTGTGCCGGTGAAATTCGCGGCGTTCGTGGATCGAATGGCACTCAGTCGATCCGCCAGGGTCTCATTGAAATAACGATCTCCGGTGGAAATCACAGCCGTCGCACCCGCCAGACGGTCCAATGCCCGATTCCGAAGGCTGATCCGCACCGAATCCCCGACGGCGAGTCCACCGATCAGGACTGCGGCGGAGATGGCTGCACCGCCGATGACCCCCAAATGAGACGTCAGGTAATAGCGGAGACTGGCAAAAACCAAGCGGTGGAGCTTCATGGCAGATAGGGAATGCGCACAGTGCTCATGGAGCGGAAATCAGCTTTCCATCCGCCAGGGTGACTATTCTTCCCATCTGGCCGGCCAATTCTGGACTGTGGGTGACCGTGATCAGCGTGACCCCCTCCTCCTGGTTCAACTCCACCAGCAATCGCCCCACCTCGGCGGCGCTCTGACGATCCAACGCCCCGGTGGGCTCATCCGCCAGGAGCACCGCGGGCGTCTGGATCAATGCCCGAACGAGGGCGACCCGCTGACGTTCTCCGCCGCTCAACTGCCCTGGAAGGTGGTCCAGTCGCTCCGCCAAGCCGACCCGACCCAGAAGGCGGAGAGCCCGTTCATCGGATGCGCCCGGGCTTTTCGAGGCGAAAGCGAGACAGGGCAACAAGACGTTTTCCCAAACGCTGCATTGCGGAAGAAGATGGTGTTGCTGAAAAACGAATCCAATTTTCTGATTTCGTGTCCGGGCTAGTTCCTTGGGGGATAACCGGGTTAATTCCAGACCTTCCAGGGTCACAGAGCCTGAATCCGGCAGGTCGAGCGTTCCCAAAATATTAAGAACGGTGGTCTTGCCCGAGCCACTGGGGCCCACAATGGCAAGACTCTCCCCCCGGCTGACGGATAGGCAGGCATCCCTTAATATACTCAGGCGGGTCGCCCCGGGATAGCTCTTGGATACT
>CAIPFS010000161.1 GCA_903864375.1 uncultured Verrucomicrobiota bacterium | reverse complement strand
TTACATCGAATCCTTCTATAACCGTCAACGCCGCCACACCTCTCTCGGCGGGCTGTCGCCCGCTGATTTCGAAGCCAAGAACCACTAAATAATTACCCCTTTTTCTCTGTCCGTTTTTTCGAAGCAGGCCCACTGCCAGCTATTATCCTGATCCTCATCATCAAGGGAAATCTAACAGATTCGAGCTCGTCGACAATCTTTGGTGGGGGACACCTCCCAATTCGACCATGAATCCAACGCCTTGGGTTTGACTCTCTGGTCTTCGCGCATTCGCCCCTTCACGTGCAATAGATGGCCGTGGACTCGCGCGAAGACGCGAACCGGCTTTGGGCTGTAGATGACATCGTAAGCGATCTGAACCGCCACGGCTCGCCGGGAGGCTCGCACTACCATGGCCTTGTGACTCATCACTATAACCTACTGAATACCAGTCGCATTGGCAGGACCAAGACTTTGGCGGTTCAACCCACGCCTACCCCGGGAACGCGGACGTCTCGTCCGCAGGCGGTCCGAAACCGGCCCGATTGGCGGCCGTCAAGTCAGAGCGGCGGGCTGCCGCTGCCACTACGGCGGCCATTCCCCGGGGGCGGAGCCCAATGGCCGTCCGCAGGACCGAGGCTCCCGCCGAGCCACCACGGTAATCCGACCGATCCAGATACTTCGCTTTGCCACCGTGTCCATCCGACTGGACCGGCGATATCCGTTGCCGTGTCTTTTAAATCTGCGTTAATCTGCGGACTCAACTCTTCAGACCCCAGAGATTTATCCGCAGATTAAGAAGAGGAATCGGGGCATCGGAAACAATCCGAACTGCTGGGCCTTACCAGAGGACTCGCGACCATGGTTTCGTGATGAGCAGGTCCTACTGCCCAGCCCAGTCCAGGGCCTGATGGACGATGGTGGGCGTCAGGATGGAGGGAAGGTCGCGAGGCGGCAGTTCAGCCTTTTTCGAATACACCAGGACCAATGGGACACCGCGGCGACCATAGCGTTGGAGCTCCACCGCGATGGCCGGGTCCGCGTCCGTGTAGTCTGCCTCGAACACCTCGACCTTGTATTTCTTGATCAGGTCGATCGTGGATTGGATTTCGATGGACGTTTTCTTGTTGATCTGACAGTTCAGGCAGTTGTCCGCCGTAAAATCAATCAGGACCGGGTGTCCGGCTTTTCGAGCGGCATCGACGGCCGCCGGACTCCAATGTTGCCAGGCCAGTTTGGGCGGGCGATTGGAGGCGGGATGCCGCCAGTCGAGCTGGGCCTCCAGTAGTCCAAAGTAGCCGGCTGCGACCATCACTCCGGCGACGGCCACCGCCCAACGGTTTCCACCACCGCGCTGGTTGAATTCTCCCCAAACCCAGGCTGCCGCGGAAAGGAGAACGAGGAAAAGGCCCAGCCACAGGACTCCCGCCGACCCCATCCGGGTGGCGGTAAACCAGAATATCCAGACGCAGGTGCCCAGAATGGGGAAGCCCATGGCGACCTTGAAACGGACCATCCAGCCCCCGGGTTTCGGGAGCCACTTCAACCATTGTGGGCGCCAGCAGAGGAGCACGAACGGAGTGGCCAGACCCAGTCCCACGGTCAGAAAGATCAACAGTAGGATCAAGGGAGGCTGGGTGAAGGCGAACCCGATGGCCGTTCCCAGCATCGGTGCGGTGCAGGGAGTGGCGAGGACTGCCGCCAGCACGCCATTAAAAAAGGCACCGAACGGTCCTTCCTGTGTCAGCCCATTGGTGCTGATGACCGTGTCACTATCGCCGGTGCCGCGACCTCGTCCTCCAATCCAGCTCCAGGGTCCGCTGAGGGTCCGCCGGGCAAAGTGGGTGGTCTCATCCAATGCCGCTCCACTGAGGCTGACCTCAAAGACACCAAACAGGTTGAGGGCCACCAGCAGTAGAAGAATGCAAAGGAGCACTCGAAACTGTGGGTTTTGAAAAGCAGTGCTCCAGCCGGCCAGTGAACCAGCCGCCTGAACTCCCAGCGCCACCAATCCCAGGACCAGGAACGATGTCAGCACACCCACGCCATAGATCAGACCCAAATTCCGGACATGCCGGGGATTGCTTCCGGCCTGGCGGACGAATCCCAGAATCTTCAAGGCAAGAACGGGAAGGACGCAGGGCATGATGTTGAGAATGAGGCCCCCCAGGAATGCCAGTCCCAGCATGGGGAGCAACCCGGCGACAGTCGTGGGGGTGGTCGCGGTCACGGTGCCCGGTCCCGCCCCATCAGCGATGGGCAGGCGCACTTCATAAGCAGTGCGGACTCCATTGGTGGACTCCTCCACCAGCAGACCGGTGGCGACCGTGGGCCAACCCGCATCCGAGGAATCCACCGTGTGGCGAAGGCGCAACAGGGAACCCTCGCGTGCGGACAACTCTGGTTTTCCGTTCAGAGAAGACGGCTTGCTTTCATAGGGAATGAATTCACCGCGACTGGCACGGGTTTCCCAGGTAATGGACAGGGGGCGGACATCGGACCCGGACGGGCCGTCCCATTGGGCTTTGGCTTGAATGTTCGTTCCCGCAGCGGGAAGCAACGACAGGGCCTGTGGAAATCGTCCGGATTCAAAAGAGGGAACATCCGCGGCACCGATCTTGATGAAAGCAGTCAGATTCGTCTGGCCCCGGACACATTCACGCTCGCACTCCTGCCAGGCCAGTTTTGCTTCGAGCCTTAATTCCCCGGGGGCAAGGGTGGCATCCAACGTCAACGGAATCAGGAGCCAGACCGTCCCCATGTAGGCCGGTGCATCGCCGGCAGGATCCGCCAGATGAAGGGGGACGGGCCATTGAATCGGTTCAGCGGTGATTCCGGGGGGCAGGCTCCACTCAATTTTCGGGGCAAACCCGACACCACCCAGCGCGGCGGGGTTCCTCCAATAGACATGCCAGCCCTTGGGTATCTTCAATTCGACGGCGGCCAGGGCACGTCCTCCGGGACGCACTGCGGAGTGGTCGAGAACCAGCCGTGCCTCCGTCTGCGCCTGAGCGTGCGCTCGCAGGAGGGAGAAAATCGCAGCCACCAACAGCATTCCAAACCGGCACCATCGATTCATAACAAATCTTCCGCTTCGGGACATTGTCCCTAACGGTAGACGATGCCACGGGAAAATCCTGTCAGAAATCCGTCAAGAAACCGATCGGGCGATAATGGATGAAGATTCCCGGAGCGAAACCGCTGCAGCGGATTCCCTGCCCCGGTTCCGAAAAATCCCGGTTTAAACTGACCACCCACCCCTACCGGCGATACCGGGATGCCATCCACAGGAATCCGATACCCAACAAACCCAGGACGGCCGTTTGAGGCTCAGGAACCGTCGCTGCGGTGACGGAAATGGAAATGGCGCCCTTCAGTCCACCACCCACGGAGTGCTGACTCCAGGTGCCATCCTGATTCGCCAGAACCTGACCGGTGGTTTTTCCCAGCACCGGGTCTGCATTAGGCAACAAAAGCCCGGCGTTGGCGGACGACCCTATGCCAGAAAATTTCACGGAGAAAATCAAATCCTCGGGCACAACAGAACCTCCGTAGGAGATGCTGACGTTATAGATGCCCTGGTTGACGTCCTGCGGACTGCTTCGATAGAGCAGGGAATCCGGCAGACCACCGACCCCGACCGTGTAAAGGCTGAAGGTCAACGCCTGAGAGGCCGAAACGGAGGAGTAGTACGGAAATGCCACCTGACCCAGGGCCAGGGGACCTCCCGCCAAAGTGATATGCTGACCGTATTCCGCACCATCAGGGATGCGGAGACCGTTCTTGTAGCTGGGATCCACCTCCACCAGGTAGCCGACGAGAGAGGAACCGGTGGGTACGACCGAATGGATGGCGGCACCTAGATGAATTTCAGGGTTCGCCGTTTCTGGTTGCGAGAACGTGGCCCGCTGGAAGTGCCCCCGCGATGCCTGCTTGGACGATCCGAAAGGCACCTTGGAGGGTTGGGTGACCCACGATTTGGGAGTCGACGAGACCGCACGGGAATCATCCGCGAAAAGAAGCTCGTAGCTGGACCGACTGTAGAGGGCGGACTCCGCCTCCCGATGATGGACCGGGGCTGTCGACTCAGGGTGAATGTTCGCGATGTCGATGTGCTTCTGTGCGACCGGTGCAGACTCGGCTGCCAGGCGCAGCGAGCCGATGGCGGCGCTGACCAAGGCACACCCGACCTGGGGCTTTCGACCGGTCACCCAGTTGTTGAAATCAAATTTTGTCATCCTTTGGACTTTCGGAAAAAACCACCCACTTTGAATCGCCTCAACCTGCGTCTGATTTAACCCTGCGGCGGTTCGCAACGGATCACCTCTCCCACATCGATTAAAAGCACTTCCAAAGCTTTTCCTCCTAACAACCACACCCTGTTTAAGATGGAAACGGGTGGTCTGAGGAAAGTCAATTCAATTTTGGAATCATCTCGGTGAAGCCTGAAAACGTTTCCACGGATTTGCTCCTGTTTTTGACTGCGTCGCCGAATGCCGTCATGTTCCTCCGAATGCGTGTTTTGCGTTCCAAATCGCCGGACCTCAATCTACAACTCGCGGAGTTGACTGCTCCGTCCAGCCTGCTGGATGCGCAGATTGAGGCCCGGACGCGTGAAATCGTGGAGGATGTCCGTGCGCGTGGGGATGCGGCGGTGCTGGAATTGACTCGACGGTTTGATCAGGTGAGCCTGACGGCCGATCAACTCCGGGTGACGACCTCCGAGTTGATGCACGCCTCGCTCAGTGCCGACGGGGAATTGCGGGAGAGCATTGCCGAGGCGCACGCCAACGTTGCGGAATTCGCCCGTAATTCACTTCGCCATGACTGGCGAATCAAGAATGCGCATGGAGCCCGGGTGGGGGAAAAATTCGATGCCTTTCATCGGGTCGGCATCTACATTCCGGGCGGAACGGCCCCTTTGATTTCAACGGCGCTGATGACGATCACTCTGGCCCAGATTGCCGGGTGTCCTGAAATCGTTGTCTGTTCGCCATCGAATGCTTCCGGAACCCTCAATCCGGCCTTGGTTTATGCCGCCCGATTTGCCGGCGCGACTGAGATTTACAAGGTGGGAGGGGCGCAGGCCATCGCGGCGATGGCCTATGGAACCGACACCATTCGACCGGTATCCAAGATTTTTGGACCTGGCAACGCCTACGTGGTTGCCGCCAAACGGCTCGTCTATGGTCAGGTGGCGGTGGATCTGTTGCCGGGGCCGAGCGAGGTTTGCGTTCTGGCGGACGAAACGGCCGAGCCCGCCTGGGTGGCTGCTGACCTTCTGGCCCAGGCGGAACACGGGTCCGGGCACGAGCGGGTCTGGCTGGTGACGACATCCAGCCGGTTGCTTGTGGCCGTTGAAAAACAGATCAAGAAACAGCTGCAGACGCTCTCCCGTCGCGAGCAGGTGGAGAAGGCCCTCGACCAGAATGGCTGGCTGATACAGGTCAAGGGAATGGACGAGGCCATCGCCCTGGTCAATCAACTGGCCCCTGAGCATTGCGAGATCATGACGGAGGATGCCCGACGCATCTCCCGGAAAATCACCACGGCTGGTGCCCTGTTTATCGGCGGGTACTCCCCCACCGTGGTGGGAGATTATGTCGCCGGCCCCAGCCATACCCTGCCCACGGGAGGAGCCTCCCGGTCTTTCGGCGGACTGACGGTCGATCAATTTCAACGCCGGACCAGCGTGGTCGAATACTCCCGTTCCGCGCTGAAAAAGGCCGCGAAATCGGTTCGAAAATTTGCCCAGGTGGAAGGCTTGGACGCCCATGGCTTCTCGTCTACCGTCCGCCTCAACGGATAGTGAACGGGCTGCTGTCTTGGATGAACCGGTTGCCTTTGCTGGTCACGACACCGGGTTGTTGCCCCAAATCCATCTGAAATGATTGCCTTCCCGATACATTCCCTATGAATGATTCCTCCCAACTGGACGAGCTCCTGGCATCCCGGGCGAGTGATTCCCGTCGTCAGATCGAACCGTGCACCGTCGTCATCTTTGGTGCGTCCGGTGATTTGACCTCCCGAAAACTCATTCCGGCTCTGTATCACCTCGCCCTGGAAGGAGCCCTGCCCACACCGTATCGCATCATCGGATTTGCCCGCCGGGAAAAAACGGATGAGTCGTTTCGCGCTGAACTTCGGACGGCTCTCGACCAGTTTTCGAGGACCAAACCGGTTCAACCAGAAGTCTGGAAGTCGTTTTCAGCCAATTTGTTCTACTGTCAGGCGGATATTTCCGATCCTGCCGGTTATGAAAAGCTGGGGGCTTTGATCCGGTCCAGCGAGCACGAGAAACTCCGCCAGAACCTGCTCTTCTACCTGGCGACCAATCCGAGCCAGTTTGGTGAAATTGCGACGCGCTTGAGCGCGGCCAACCTGCTGCACAAGGAGGAGGATGGTCATCTGCCGGAACGTCTGGTGGTTGAAAAGCCTTTTGGGCATGACCTGCAAAGCGCCCGGGAATTGAATGCCGAACTGGTCCGGCATGCCCATGAGCGGCAAATTTTTCGCATCGACCATTATCTCGGAAAGGAGACTGTCCAGAACATTCTGACCTTCCGGTTCAGCAACGGGATCTTCGAGCGCTTGTGGAATCGGGAGACCATCGACCATGTCCAGATCACCGTTGCCGAGAAAATCGGCGTGGGATCCCGTGGCGGGTATTATGAAGAGTCCGGGGCGATGCGGGACATGGTGCAGAACCACGTCCTTCAGGTCTTGTCCCTGGTGGCCATGGAACCGCCGGTCTCTCTGGAAGCGGAGGCCGTGCGCGACGAGAAGGTCAAACTGCTGAAGTCCATCCGCCCACTGGGCAGTGCGGACCTCGCCCGAAATGTGGTTCGCGGCCAATATTTCGCCGGTGAAATCGACGGTGAAGCCCGCCCGGCCTATCGGAGTGAACCCAAGGTCAACTCCAAGTCCAACGTGGAAACCTTTGTGGCGATGAAACTGTTCATCGACAACTGGCGATGGAGCGGTGTTCCGTTCTACATCCGGACGGGAAAGAATCTGCCTGTCAGCGCCAGCGAAGTGCGGATTCAGTTCAAGCAGGCACCCAACATCCTGTTCGCTGCGAAATCGGCGATTCCCCTGGACCAGAACTCCATCACCCTTCGCCTTCAACCCAACGAGGGGATCACCCTCCGATTCAATGGCAAGGTCCCGGGCGCAGCCATCCAACTTCGTCCGGTGCGGATGCAGTTTAGTTACGACAATGAATTTGGAGCCTATACGCCCGAGGCGTACGAACGGCTCCTGCTGGAGGCCATCGCAGGCGATGCGACGTTGTTCATTCGCAGGGATGAGGTGGAAACCGCCTGGGGAATCGTCGATTCCATCCGCTCCTACTGGGCGGATCGACCGTTGACCAACCGGGAGTTTTACCTCGCCGGGACCTGGGGCCCGACTGGTGCCGACGAATTGCTGACCAATGACGGTCGGGAATGGCGGAATCCGAGCCCCCAGAAATAGACCCCGGGGAACGTTGGAACCCAGCTGTAACCGGCAACTTTACATCGAATCCACCCGGTCTATTTTTGGCTGTATGGACCTGACCGTTGAAACCTTCGAACCGGAGTTGAGCACCGCTCTTCGGGGTTACGACCGTCACGTGGTCTGTCTGGAGAAATCGACCCAGGAATGCGAGAAGGTCCTCCGATCCCTGCTGCAAAAAGCCATCAACGCCTATTGCCATCGTGGACCGGAAATGCGGCACGGTATTGCCCTCGACCGCCAAGTGACCATCATCCTGAGCCAGACCGAAGGGGACCGTCCCTTGTGCGGGATCTATTTCAACCTCTATTCGCCGTACGCGCGCAAGGCAACCCTCGTTGCGTCCGATAGCACTCCGGCGACCCGTTAGGAAAGGAAAGGTGGGGGCGGGCCGGTCCTGGAAATGGAGGGCTGCGGAGCAGGGGTAGGCTCCTCCGAGGATTGGGAACGCCGCGTCACCTCCGCTAGCACCGCCTGTAGTTCCAGTTCGAATTCCTCCAGGATGCGTTGGGTCAGTTCATAAGCCGCATCGGCCAGCGATTTTTCAAGCCGCGACAGCGTCGCCGCCGACTTTCGGGCGCCAAACAAGCCAAGGCTGCCACGGAGGGTGTGAGCCGAGCGCGCCATTTTATCCCACTCCCGGTTCGCGAGGCATGCCTTGAGGGTCGTCAGGGATTCCGTGGCCGATTCCACCATCATTTTGCCCAGGCGCGGTAGGATCTCGGCGTCCACTCCCTCCCAACCCGCAACCGCCGCTGGAATGTTTTGGCGGACTTCCGGTGGTGGCTGATTGGAAAGCCGGTCAATGGTTTCGATGAGGTTTTCCCGGCGTAACGGCTTCGTCATGTAGACGTCCATGCCCGCGTCCAGGCAGGCCTCGCGGTCGCCTTTGATGGCGTGGGCGGTCAGGGCAATGATCGGAACACGATGGTCGGTGCCTTCCTCGGCCTTCCGGATATGACGGGCCGCCGCCAGCCCATCCATGACCGGCATCCACACA
>CAIPFS010000160.1 GCA_903864375.1 uncultured Verrucomicrobiota bacterium | reverse complement strand
GTTGGTGTCCACAATCGCCACCAACGGAATCTTCAACCGACGGGCTTCCGCCACGGCGTTGTGTTCCCGCTTGATGTCGACCACAAACATCACATCCGGCTGGGACTCAATCGTCCGGAGACCATCCAAATTCTTGCAGAGCCGCTGCTGCTCGCGCCGGAGCATCGACTGCTCCTGCTTCACATAAACGTTGATGCTGCCATCCGCATCCATCCGTTCAATGTCACGCATACGCTTCATGGAGCGCTTGACCGTCTTCAGGTTGGTCAGCGTACCGCCCAGCCAGCGGCCCACCACATAGGGCTGGGAACAGGAAGCGGCGGCTTCCTTGACGGCTTCCTGAGCCTGCTTCTTGGTGCCGACGAAAAGGACATTTCCGCCCTTGCCGACAACGCCTGCCAGAAATTCACACGCCTTTTCCAGTTGCGGCAGCGTTTTGCTCAGATCAATGACATGAATGCCATTGCGGGCCTCGAAAATGAACGGCTTCATCTTCGGATTCCAACGCCGCGTTTGATGCCCAAAATGGCAACCTGCTTCCAACAATTCCTTGATTCCTACGCTAATCACGTGATGACACTTCCCTTGGTTTCGGTCCCTCCCGGAAAGAAAGCTCCGGAGACCATCCGGCGGAAGATCCGGATTTCATTCAGTGTTGTTGTGGCCGCCACCCGCCCTCGCGGATGGACCTTTCCAGGCCGTTATCCCTGCCGCCTGAGCGACGAAGGACGGGAATAGTCGCAAAGGGCGGCCTCCCGGGCAACAAGTAAATGAAGGCCACGAATTCACTGCCTTCCCTCCGGGTTGCCTCCCCCACAGAACCACACATACTCGCTGTCCATGAGCATCGCTTCGCCCCATCCCAACGACTATCCCGAACTGACGTCGGAGCTAATGGCCACCGGCAGGGAATTTTACAACCGCGGTTGGTCCCTCGCCACCAGCAGCAACTACAGCGCAGTGGTGAACCGCGAACCCTTGCGACTGCTCCTGACCGGCAGCGGATTTGACAAGGGACGCCTGACTGCGGGCCAATTCGTGATTGTCGATGAAGAGGGACGACGTCTTGACGATTCCCAGCCCAAACCCTCCGCAGAAACCCGCCTGCACACCGTTCTCGCCCGGATCGTCGGCGCCGGCTCGGTCCTGCACACCCACTCGGTCTGGGCCACGGTCCTTTCTGAACGTCATGCGTCGGCCGGGGTTCTCGAACTGGCGGGCTATGAAATGATCAAGGCCTTCGCGGGCATCACCACCCATGAGGATAAAGTCCGCATTGCCATTGTTCCCAACACTCAGGACATCGATGCCCTCGCCCGCCAGTTGGAAGTGCGACTCCGGGCCGGTGACCTGGACTTGCGCCACGGCTTCCTCATGTCCGGTCATGGCCTGTACACGTGGGGCAGGGATATCGCCGAGGCCCGACGGCATGTGGAAGCATGCGAATTCCTCCTGGAGGTTTACGCACGGAAATACTCGACAATCAGCTAAAATCGATTTAGTCCATCGACATGGCAACGGTTCGTGTCCCCGAGACTGGCCAAAAGTGGCAGCAACCCGCTGAGATTCGCTCGTTTCTCGCCCCTTTTGGGATTTATTTCGAGCAATGGCCGGTGGAAGGTCGCATCCAGGGTGAGGCGAGTTCCGATGAAATTCTGGCGGCCTATGCCCCCGAAGTGAATGCCCTCAAGGAACGCGGGGGATACATCACCGCTGATGTGATCAACGTCACCCCGGAGGTTCCCGGGCTTCAGGCCATGCTTGACCGGTTCAACAAAGAGCACACGCACGCCGAAGACGAGGTCCGATTCATCGTCAAAGGCCGCGGCGTGTTTCACATCCATCCCTCTTCTGCCCCCGTTTTCTCCATCGAAGTGGAGGCAGGGGATTTGATCAACGTTCCCGCCGGCACCGAACATTGGTTCGACCTGTGCAACGACCGCACCATCCGGGCCATCCGGTTGTTCCGTGAAAAGGCGGGTTGGACTCCGGTCTATACCGGCAACACCATTGCCGACCGATTCCAACCTCTCTGCTTCGGGCCTCAATACATCCCGGTCCAGCCGCGCATTGAGACTCTCCCGGCCTTCGCCGCATGATGGCGTGGTCCGGTCGGGTCATCCTTCTGGACATTGAGGGGACGGTCTCGGAAATCGCGTTTGTCCACCAGGTCCTCTTCCCTTACGCCCGTCAGAATGTCGAGGGTTTCCTGGGAAGTTCATCTGCCCGACCCGAGGTCCGCGACGTCATCGAGCTCATGGCAAAAGATGCCGGGGCATCTCATTCATCGAGTTGGTGCCCGTTTCCCGTCGAAAGCCCGGAGGGTGTCGCCTGGCTGGTCCAACAAGTCCATGACTGGATGGACCGCGATGCCAAGCTGACCGGACTCAAGGCGCTTCAAGGCTTCATCTGGGAGTCCGGCTATCGCGACGGTTCACTTCGGTCCCATATTTTTCCCGAGGTGCCCGAATGCCTGAAGCGCTGGACTTCATCAGGCCAGACGGTGGCCATCTATTCTTCCGGCAGCCGGGCGGCCCAGAAACTTCTCTTTGCCCATACCACCGCCGGGGACCTGACGCCGTGGATATCCGCCTATTTCGACACCACTTCCGGCGGAAAACGCGAGACCACCAGCTATCACACCATTGCGCGGCAACTGGGAGTGCCTGAATCGTCGGTGCTGTTTCTCAGCGATATCCCCGAGGAATTGGCCGCCGCGGCCGGTGTCGGCATGAGTACAGGCCTGGTCATCCGTCCCGGAAACCGCGCCACGGATGACCAGAGGCATCCCCGAATTCACTCGCTCGAAGAAATAACGGTCTCGCAGTAACCGGGTGGTATTTTCCGGTGTTCCTGGACTCAGTCCTTGCCTTTCCGGGAGCTCAAACCGCATTTTTTCTCCGTGTTTGCCCAGTCTCTTGGACCCTGGTCGATTGCCGACCTGACTGACCTCGCCAAGGTGGCTGGGTCTGTTTCGGTTGCCATCGGCGCCGTCGCCTCCACCGTCCTGACCGTCCGCCGCCAGATTCCCCATCTCATGACGGTTTCCCAGGACCCCTTCGTGACGGCTGCGAACTCGGGTGGAGCAGAACGGGTGGTACAGTCGGCCATCGCCAGTCTGGCCCGGTCGGGTGCTCTGCTTCTGGGTGGAACGGAGGGAACGCAGTTGACGATCTCAAGCCCATTTCCCGAGAACGGCACCGTGGTCGAACGAGCCGTCTACGATCAACTGGCAACACAGCCTTCGATCCGGGTTATCGAGTTCCTTCAAACCTGCCAGGGATTGAGAGCCATTCAGGATGTTGTCTGGGAACAACCCAAGATTCCGTCTGAACTTCGCATCAAGCCACTGTGGCTATTTCCGCTTCGACTTTCCATCCTTCCCAATCTGGGTCTCCTGGGATATGGATTCTATCAACATTTTGCCTTCAACGAAGCGTTCCCTTCATGGAAGACCCTCGTCTTCAATGTCTTTCTCTTGATCGCTCATTGGAATCTCAGTCGCGCACAAAATCCCCGACGGGAACTCCTGAAGCGACTTCAAGCAACTTACCCGGAAAAGGGAGCACAATTGGAGTCCAAGCCTCCGGCGGAATGGGCCCGCGCCGTTGCGATTCATGGACCGTACGCTCTCTCGGGCACGGCCCTGTCGGATTACGTGGTGCAGTTCGGTTACGTGGCCTGACCCGTCAGATCCCGAGGCAGCCATTCCCGCCGACGGGGACCTGACACACTGGATATCCACCTATTTCGACACCACTTCCGGCGGAAAATGCGAGACCACCAGCCATCGCATCATCGCGCGCCAACTGGGTGTGCCTGAATCCTCGGTGCTGTTTCTCAGCGATATTCCCGAAGAATTGACGACCGGTGCCAGCGCGGGAATGAGAACATCCCTCGCCATCTACCCCAGAAACCGCCCGATGGATGAGCTGAAACATCCCCTCATTCGCTCGCTCTGAAAAATCAGGATCGCAAAGTAGCCGGGCGATATTCTCCGTCTCTCCCGGACTCGATCCTTGCCTTTCTGAGAACTCAAACCAGATTTTTTCCGTGTTTGCCCAGTCTCTTGGACCTTGGTCGATGACCGACCTGACTGAATTGACCGAGACGGTTGGCTCGTTTTCGGTTTACCTTGCCCTCCTTGGTTTGTATCTCACACGTCGTCGAATTCCCGACCTCACATCGATTCCGCAAGACCCGCTGGTTACGGCTGCACTGATGGGTGGAGCAGAACGGATTGTCCAGGCAGCTATCGCCAAATTAGCCCGGTCGGATGCGTTCCTTTTGAGCGGACCGCAGGGGAGGCAAATAGCGATTACAGGCCCGTTCCCGGTTATCGGAACCGCTGTCGAACAGGCCGTCTATGACCAATGGGCAGCCCAACCGTCAATTCAGGTGATTGAACTTCTCAAAACCTGTCAGGGATTGCGAGCTGTTCAAGATATAGTCCGGTCGCAACCTGAACTCCCGACAGAACTGCGAATTCACCCACTTTGGCTGATACCGCTTCGGCTCTCCACCCTTCCCAATCTCGGACTCCTGGGTTATCGCCTCCACCGTCATTTTGCTGCGGATGAAGCGCTTCCCTCACATCGTACGTTCCTCCTCAACGTCATGCTGATCCTCTTCAATTTGGATCTCAGCCGGCCAAAGAATCCCCGGCGGGAACTCCTGAAGCGACTTCAAGCAACTTACCCGGATAAGGGAGCACAGTTGGAGTCCAAGCCTCCAGCAGAATGGGCCCGGGCGGTTGCCATTCACGGACCGTACGCTCTCTCAGGCACTGCCCTGGCCGACTACGTCATCCAGTTCGGTTACTTTCCCTAGGCTGATGTCTCCAGGCGCAACCCCTTCCTACCGAGTCTTCATCCGTTCGACGCAACTTCCGGATAAAGCCCTCGCAGTCCCTCGGCGGTGGCGGGGCAAATGCCCCGCTCAGTGATCAAACCGGTGATATAGCGGGCCGGTGTCACATCGAAGCCGTCATTGCGGGCGGCGGTTCCCTCCGGAGTCAAGGCCACTTCGGCACGCCCGCCGGAGGCAAGCCGCCCCACCTGATGGGTCACCTCGCGCGACGAACGCTGCTCGATGGGGATCTGTCGGACGCCATCGCTGATGGTCCAATCAATCGTGCTCCCGGGAAACGCCACGTAAAAGGGAACCTGATTCGCATGGGCCGCCAGGGCCTTGAGATAGGTGCCAATCTTGTTGGCGGCGTCACCGGCGGAGGTCACCCGATCGGCCCCGACAATCACCACATCCACCAACCCATGCTGCATCAGATGGCCCGCAGCGTTGTCAGCGATCACGGTCAGGGGGACACCTGCCTGGCCCAGCTCCCAGGCGGTCAGGGCAGCCCCTTGATTCCGGGGCCGGGTTTCGCTGACCCAGACATGGATCGGCAGACCTGCCTGGTGCGCCAGATACATCGGTGCCGTCGCTGTCCCCCACCCGAGCGTTGCGAGACTACCGGCATTGCAGTGGGTCATCACCCGGAGCGGCTTATCCACGGACTTGTTCGCGGCGAGGGTCCGAAAGACCTCGAGCCCGGCCAACCCGATGGCGTGATTCGTCTCACGATCGGATTTCGCCAGTTGTGCCGCCAATGCATAAGCGGCCTCAGTCCGTTGCGAAGGGGATAGAGGCCGGACCCGGGCCAGAACCGTTTCAATCGCCCAGCGCAAATTCACCGCCGTCGGCCGGGTGTGGAGTAGACTGGCGGCGGCTTCCTCCAGATGCTCATCCGACGGATCGGCATGCAAGGCAAGGGCCAGGCCATAGGCCGCTGTGACGCCGATGAGCGGAGCCCCACGGACCTGCATGGTGACGATGGCCTCGGCAGCGGCTCGCCAGGTGGTCAATGTGACGATCTCGATTTCATGGGGCAGACGGGTTTGATCCAGAATTTCAACCGACCATCCGTCCGTTGCCACCCGCAGGGTCCCTAATGCGTCCAACAATGAAGACATACCTCGGTTATTGTGACCGTCCGGAAGAGGGAAGGCGATCCTTCAATCGCAGAAGTCGCTCTCCCGCCCGATGGAGCGTTTCCTCCCTTTTGGCGAAATGAAATCGAATCAGATGGTGGACCGGCTCACGGAAAAAGCTCGATCCGGGAACCCCGGCCACTCCGATTTCCCGGACAAACCACTCGGCGACCTGCGCATCCGTTCCCAGTCCGAGTGAACCAATATCCAGCAACACGTAGTAGGCCCCCTGAGGCTCTGAAAACGGCAGTCCGGTGGCGCGAATGTATTCGAGAAAGACGTCCCGCTTGGCTGTGTAAAGGGCCGTCAGCTCCTGATAATAGGCATCGGGCATTTCCAAACCGGCCACCGCCGCCTCCTGGAGGGGCGCAGCCGCGCCCACTGTCAGAAAGTCGTGGACCTTCCGTGCCTGGGCAATGACCTCCGCGGAGGCATGGACGTAGCCCAGCCGCCACCCCGTGATCGAGTAGGTCTTGGAAAGGGAATTGCAGGTGATGGTGCGATCCGCCAGCCCCGGAAGGGTGGCAAAATGCACATGCTGGTGAGGGGAAAAGACGATGTGCTCATACACCTCATCGGTGATGACAAAGGCATCGTATTTCTCCGCCAACCGGCCTATCTGCAACAACTCCTCCCGGGTGAACACTTTTCCGGTCGGATTCGACGGGTTGCAGACCACAATCGCCTTGGGCCGCTGGGCAAAGGCCTCTTCCAGTTCGGACAGGACAAAATTGAAGTCCGGTGGGCGCAGCGGCACGTAGATGGGGATGGCTCCCGACAGGATGGCGTCCGCCGTGTAGTTTTCGTAAAAGGGCGAAAATACGATGACTTTGTCCCCTGGATTACAGGCCGTCATCATTGCGACCATCATCGCCTCGGTGCTACCGCAGGTCACCACCAGATGCCGGTCGGGGTCGACATTCATCCCGCTGAAATGATGAATCTTCCGGGCCAGTGCCTCGCGAAACCGGGGTGCCCCCCAGGTGACCGCGTACTGGTGATACGGTCCGCGGGTGGCCCGCTCGAGAGCCACCAGCAGCTCTTCGGGTGGATCAAAATCCGGAAAACCCTGGGCCAGATTGATGGCTTGGTGACGCGCCGCCAGACGCGACATTCCGCGGATGACGGACTCGGTGAATACGTTCAGACGGGTGGCAGTGGTAGGCATGAGGAGACGGGTGGGATTAGATACCCTCTGCAAAATTGGGAGACGGTTGGAGAGCACGGACTTCCTGCCCCAGCGGCTCTCCGTCCCGCGCCAGAATCCGATACTCACGGATCTGGAAGCCGACCTCGCGGCCCTCCACCAATCCGAGTCGGCGGAACTCTTCCTTGCCCATGCGCGCGCGGATGATCAAACCGCTGACGGTCTCCAACTCCAGACGGAGTTGGACCCCAAGAAAATAGACGTGCTTCAGTCGGGCCACGTTCCGATAAGCCGTGGATTCCCCGGAAATCTGGACAGCATAGGGACGAAAACCGAGCCGGAGGATTCCGCCCTCGGCGACTCCATGGGCGGGAAACGTCAGTTCCTGAGCCCGGGCCAGCCCATCGTGAACCTTGAGTTCCAGAACATTCATGACGCCGATGAACCTCGCCACGAACTCGTTGGCCGGCTCCTCATAGACCTCCCGGGGGGTGCCCATTTGCTCGAGGCGTCCCCGGCTGAAAATCACAATCCGATTGCTGACCTCCATGGCCTCCTCCTGATCATGAGTGACAAACAGGGTGGTCACGCTGAGTTCGTCGTGCAGATGCACCAGCCAGTCCCGCAATTCCTGACGCACCTTGGCGTCGACCGCCCCGAACGGTTCGTCCAGCAACAGGACGGAGGGACGGGGAGCCAGCGCCCGGGCGATGGCCACCCGCTGGCGCTGTCCACCGGAAAGTTGATGCGGATAGCGACGACCCAACCCGTCCAACTGAAACAACCGGAGCAACTCCTCGACCCGCGTGGCAATCTCGGATTTTGGGCGCTTTCGCACCGACAATCCAAAGGCAATGTTGTCAAAGACGTTCATGGTCTTGAACAGCGCGTAGCCTTGAAAAACAAAGCCGATATTCCGGGCCTGCACCGGGAGGTCGTTGACGATCTGACCCCGGATCAATAAATCCCCGGAGGTGGGAACCTCCAGGCCGGCAATCATTCGAAGCACCGTGGTCTTGCCACCACCGCTTGGCCCCAACAATGCCACCAGCTCCCCTTCCCCCACGGAAAAGGAGATATTTTCAACAGC
>CAIPFS010000159.1 GCA_903864375.1 uncultured Verrucomicrobiota bacterium | reverse complement strand
TCTTGGCGTACGTCCATCAGCCTTGGACCCCAATATGGCTACTGTTTTTCCCTATTGGCCGCGCCCCCATGCGATAACACCTTTTCTAAACACCTATAAAGATGGAACAAAGACATCCTACGCTCATTTTCCTTTAATCATTTGATAGGAAAGCCTCTGAAGAACTCTACGGAGCAAAACTGATTGATCCCGCACTCATCGCCCGTAACGTCACATGGGATGCCGGTCGTTCAGTATAAATTGGTCTCAGGTCGCACCTTGCGTGAAGTCCACGAAGAGGTGGTCCGGCTTGAGCAGGAGGGCTTCCGAACCTTTGGACAAAGGTACAAGACCATATCCCTGGGTTCAGGCAAACCCGGAGGCAACCAGTTCCATCAAGCCATGCTCCGGAGGGAAAAGGACCCAGAGTCCGTTAATGAATTCGGCTTGGCCTACTCACAGCCAGGGGCCTCGAGCTAAGCTCTTTGTCCGCGGACCGTCAGGCGGGTTCGTCCCAAAGAAAGGATGTGGGCAAAATGGTCCGGAGTCAGGGGCATGACGCTCAACCGGGATTGACGGATCAGCGGGAGATCCGCGGTCTTAGGATCGGCCTTCAGGGCCGCCAGGCTGACCGGTGCTTCCAGGGTTTGGAGGGGCTCGATGTCCACGCACGACCAGTCGCCATCGGTGGCGGTGGGATCGGCATAGGCGGTGCGGCTCACCCGGGCGATGCCGACGATCTGCTTTTCAGAAACACTGTGGTAGTAGGCCACCAGATCGCCGACCTGCATGGTGCGGAGATAATTCCGGGCCTGAAAATTGCGGACCCCGGTCCAGGGGGTCCGGCCATCCACCACCAGCTGGGACCAGGCATAGGCCTCCGGTTCCTGCTTCACGAGCCAGTAATTTTTCGCCATTGCAGGTCAAAGAATCCTCCGGGAGAGCCTCCGCCGCAAGTGGGCTTCATCCACCGGGGATCCGGGATTACCCATTTTCGGGAGGTCGGCGGGGTGGTTTAACCAGTTCAAACTCCGAGGCACAACCGTCGAGGAAGGTCACAAACACCCGTTGCAGGGAGCGTTTGGCCGCATCCAGAACCCAGGCCAGAACGACGAGCACCATCAACCCAAACCACGACCACCAATGGCCGATCGCACCGATGACCAGAAGTCCGATGCCGGCCACGGACCAAAAGAGCGCCCGGGAAATAAAGCTCCAGCGGGCGTTCAGACGACAGCGAATCAATTGTCGCCCGCCCACATGGTACTCGGCGACCGTGGTCAGCTGAAGCTTGGCCCAGCGGGATCCGTAGATTTCAAGGTCATAGCGGCTCCAACCGGAGTCGGGCTTGTTGGGCCAACCCCGATGGTCGAGTTGATCGATGATCTTGGACAGGAAGGCCATCCGATCCACCGCGCCGCTTTCCTTCCAGTAAATGATCGAATTGAGCTCCACCTCATCGCCTTCGAGACTGACGGACTCGAGCGATTCGGACTCACCCAGGCGGGATTGCTGTCCCCGCAGGTGACCGCGATGACGGGCACCACCCCGAACGATGGGTTGAAGGAGGAACAGAAGGGCAATGAGTGGCCGGGACCAGAAGCGACGCTTGTCGCGGGGAAGCTCTGTCTGCCAGGCGGCCGTGACACACATGCCGGCCGCCACCACGAGACTGGCAATGCCAAAGGCGGTGAGGTGGGGAATCACAGCGCCCAGCACCAGCAGGGGGAGGGTGATCACCGCATAGTATTCCAGGCTGGTGACCACCAGAAGCGTCAATCCGGGCGACGGATTGTAGATGCTTTGGAAGAAGCCAGAGCCGAACAACCCGTGATAAATAACGGGCCCCTTGAAAAACACCCCGAGACGGGACGGTGAGTAAATGCGGCCCTGCCACATGGAACCGCCAAATCGATTGAAATTTTCCGGATGCCGTCGTTCCAGCAGGGCTTCGGCATCTCCGTATCCCGATTGCTGCCGGAGGTAGGCCTGGATGGTGTTCCGTCGATAGTGCCAGACAAATCCCGCCGGGCTGAACCCCAGGCGATACCCCCGCTGTTGAAGCCGCCAGCAGATATCCACGTCATCCCCGGCCTTCCGGTAGACCGGATCGAAGCCGCCAATCTCCAGCAGGGCCCATTTATAAAAGGCCATGTTGCAGCCTGGAATGTGCTCTGCCAGTCGATCCGTCAACATGACATGAGCGGGACCGCCGGGCGAAACCATGACGGCCGCAGCCACCGGCGAATCATCCGGGGGCAGGAAATTATGTCCACCGCTCCCGGCATAGCGTGAATTGATCAGGTCGCCCACCAGGTAATGCAGCCAGTCTTCGTCCGCACGGCAATCGCTATCGGTAAAGGCGATGATGTCACCGGTGGCGGCGTAAATGCCGGTATTGCGGGCCACGGAAAGCCCCTGATTGCGTTCGTGGCGGAGGGTCCGGACCGACGGAAACAGGGCGGCGATTTCCGGGGTGTTATCGTTGGAGCCGTCGTCGACCAGGATGACCTCATAATTCGGGTAATTGAGGTGTTCCAGCGACTGGAGGCAGGCCTTGAGCGTTGCGGCCCCGTTGTAGCTGGCCACGACCACCGATACGCGGGGGGTGGCAGGTCGAGGGAAATAGGGAGCGGCGGCAAATTGACGTCGGACGGTGGCGTACGAAGGCTTGGGCTGGCGTCCCACCGTGGTCAGGCCAAACTGCCAGTCGTTCACCTGCCGTCCGTCCTTGTACCAATCGTCGGTAAAGGAATAAACCACCACGCCGGCACAGCCCGATCGAAATGCCGATTCAATGCTCCAACCCAGGGTTTCCGCCTGCCGTTCCTCCCCTTCCCTCAGCGTGTCCAGCCCAAACTCGCCCAGCATCACCGGCTTCGAATCCGCCAGCATCTGGAGGCGGGCGAGATAATTTTCAAAGGGACGCAGCTGGTGAAGGTAGAGATTCCAGCAATGAAAGTCGGCCTTTCGGGGTCGGAGAAATTCGGTGGGGGGAAAGTTGCCGAACGTGTAAAGGCATTCCGGATCCTCCTGACGCGCCACTTCGATCAAGTCATCCAGGAATTCCGATACGGCATTGGCACCACTCCAGCGAACGATATCGGTGGGGATTTCGTTGACGACCGAAATGGCAAATACAGCCGGATGGTCCACGCAGGAGCGCACGGCTTTTCGGACGGCATCCCGCGCAGCGGTGCGAGCCTCGGGATCATCCAGAAAGCAGACATGCTTGTTCCAGGGCACGTCCACCAGGAGTTTGAATTGGTATTCAAATGCCAGATCCATGAACCAGCGCGGGGGAACGTGGTACAACCGCAGCAGGTTGGCACCCAACTGCCGGATCACCTCGAAATCCGCCTTGACCCCGTCGATGTCCGGCAGGAATTCACCTCCCTCGCCCGGGGCGAAGGGGCCATAGGTCACTCCCTTGGGAAAAAACTTGGTGGGACCGAGGCGAAAGAATTTGCCGTCGACCCGAACCCGATCCCGTGAAAACAGGGGCGGAACGTTCATTCCGTGGGATGGGTCCGGCGCACCGCCGTCTGACGATTCCGACCGTCCGAACGGCAATGAAGGAGACAACGGCAGGACCGGGGAGAGCAGGCGGTCGACCGGGGTGAGGCGACTCGGAATGGACGCATTTCTGGACATGGTGGACCGAAGGCGAACAGGACGACAAGCACCCTGAATCACCGAGCGTTCGACGGAGGCCGGGGTCGGAACCTTCATTCCGATAAAAATGGAGGCCCGCCGGTCCCAACCGGCGAGCCTCGCTTACCTGAACCCACACTGCATCTAACTTCAACGTACCCTGTACCTATGCTTTTCTCTACGAGCGGACGTCGTTCCGTTACCAACGACCGCCAAAGTGAACATCGACTCCCACCCGACCGCCATGGACGTGCACGGGGCGGCAGAGGGGTCCTCGAATAAAGGGGCCCCGGCAACCGGGGCCATAATAGACGGGAGCACCGCCATAAACCGGGGCCTGAACGACGACCACAGGCGGGGCAGGCACGTAGACGACCTGCGGCGCAGCCGGATAAGTGTAGACCACCGTCGGAGGAGGAGCGGAATAGACCACCGAAGGCGGCTGCTGATAAACCACCACGGGAGCAGGATGGGGTCGGAGGGCTTCCGCCAGAACCCCGGCCGCAACCACCCCGGTCAGGACCTTGCCCGCCGTCGCCCATTCCCCCTGGCCGGCCATGCCAGCGCCCGGAAAAGCGGCCAATAAACCCGCTGCCAACGTCAGACTCCAACCTGTCTTCATATCGTTCCTTTTTATTCTCTACAGCAGCTTCGACACGACCCGGCAGCGTTTATTCAAGTCATTGAGAGGCTCAACGGTGTGGAAGGAATGGACTTACAACGAGGCATATAGGGCGCGGAGGTGGGGTAAAAACGGGTCAAGGTGAAGTCACAGGGCAGAAGAAAGGCGAGGACGGG
>CAIPFS010000158.1 GCA_903864375.1 uncultured Verrucomicrobiota bacterium | reverse complement strand
TCCTCAGGAATTCCGCCGATATTTGACCGATCTCCCGGCGGAAACCCGGCTGGAATTGGAGGACCACCTGCTGGAAGAATATTCCCATCACCTTCGCCATGGAGCCACCCGCCAACAGGCCGCGGCGTTGACCACCGAGCGATTCGGCGATCTTGAATCGGTGGTGCCTGCTTGCGCCGCGAAGCGGCCCAGCGAATGGTGGCTGAGGCACGGAACCTCCATTGATTTTAAAATCACGGTCGCCGGCTGGATGGCGTTGTCCGTCTTCATGTCGAGCCGGATCTGTGTTGCACCCGACCCTTCGCACACCTCAATCGTCACCTGCCTTTTGACCGGAATCGCCTTTGCCGGCCTGGGGGTTGGCTTCCTGCGGCGAAGTCCCTCGGTGATGTGGATCGCGTCGGCATTTGCACTCGGAATCATGGCGATTTCGTTGGTCGTCCCCCTTCAGGACAGTATTGCGTCGTTTCTCGTTTCCGGTTGCGCCCTTGAACCCCTTCTTTTGGAGGGCATTGCGGTTTTCTCGGTGCTTTCCGTGGCAACAGCCTGGAAGGAGTTGCGGGATCAAAGGCGTCTGATTTTAACACGTGCGGGATTGAATGGACGGAGATACGAGTGACGCCCCACTCCCACCCATCTTTTAAACGAACGCCGACCTTGGTTTGAAATCGAAATCCTTCGGACCGAACAGGGAAAAAATACCGATGATAACCGCCCTCAAACCATGAAAGCCAACGCCTTCACTGTCATGACCACATTCAAAGATTGCCTCCCCGGAGAAAGGACGGCCGGTCCGCATCTCCTGCGGTTTGCACGATGGGCACGTCGAGCATTCGCCCTGATTGTGGCCTTCGACTTGGTTTCGGCGAGCGCTCAACAAAGTGGGCCCGATGCCTCCCCACTCAGCGTCGACCTGACGATACCAGGATACGCCGTTGCAACACCTCTCAATTCTGTCGTTCTCATTCGCGGAACGCTCCTCCTTCCGTCGACCGTTTCCCCCATTTCGGCAACCTGGTCTCTCGGCACGGGCAACCCTCAGCCATTGATATACGGGAGTGACCATCGTTTCGAGTTATTGGTCACCAATCTTCCCTCGGGAAAATCTCCTCTCCTGTTCAGCGTCATTGGCAGTGACCAACTCGAGTACCAAGGCTTTGTCACGGTTCTGTCTGGGGATTTCGTCGGCCCCCAATTGATGATCGATGGCCCCAGGTGGCTGGTTCCGGCGTTTTCGGTGGCAGGCACCCCCGTCAGGGCCGAATCCAACCAGATACAATTGACGGGAGTTGTCACTGACAACGTCGCCGTGCGGCGCCTTCATTTTACTGAAACGCTTCCGCCCGATGCTTCCGGTGCTCCGGGAAGTGACACCATCAATCAATTGCGGATTGAAGAGGTTGCCGTGGGAACCAACGGGACGTTCACGATTCCCAATGTCCTGCTGCCTGACGATCGGGAGGTGCGCCTGGAACTCGAAGCAGAAGACCTCGCCGGGAATCTAACCATTCATTCCGCGGTGATCAGCGGCTCGAAGGCACCCACACCCTCAGGTCTTGCCCCTGTGATTTATGCCGGAGGAACCGTGTGGACCATTCCTGAGAGCATTGGAACCCTCAACCTCCCGTTCAAGGTGGCCCTCCCCAGTCCCCAAGCCCCCGCACAAGTCCTGCTTCGATCCCGGGGGGGCTCGGCGACCGATGGTGCGGATTACAAAATCGTATCGGCTTCGATGGACCTGAATCCGGGAGAGTACTTCGGCAGTTTTGCGGTCGACATCCTCAACGACTCCACATCAGAACCCGACGAAAACCTGCTCCTGGAACTCTGGGTCGTCAGTGAAGGCGTCACCTCGGCACCCGTTCAAATCAATGTCACGATTGTCGATGACGATTCACCGGGAGTCGTCACCTTTGCCGCCCCGGGATTTATCGTCAACGAGGCGGCTGGAAGGGCGTCATTGAGCCTCGTGCGCACCGGTGCCACGGGATTTGAGGGCAACGTCTCCTACTCCATCGACGGGGATCCCGACCTCCTGGCAACCATGGATGGCTCCCAAACTGGAACCATTTCGTTTCCGTCCGGAAAGTCGGAGGCGACGCTGCAAATTCCGCTGCTGAATGACCAGGTAACCCAGGGTAACCGTCGATTGACCGTCCACTTGTCACAGCCCTCGGACGGGATGAGTCTGGGAGAGAATTCCACGGCGGTATTGACGGTTCGTGACGACGAGACACCTCCATCGCCCCTGCCTCAGACTGTTGATCGCTACAACTTTTCGGGTAAACAGGGGGTTAACATTTCTTTTTGGACCGAATCGGGATTCCGATATGTCATCGATTATTCTGCGGCCCCCGAAACAGCCGACTGGATGACACTGACCACGCTGGTCGGGAACGATTCCATGCAGTCGGTCTGGGACTCGACAGAAAAGGCCCTCAGCCGGTTCTACCGGTATCGTGTCGAAAACTCAGGGGCAACGATCCCAGGGAAGTAATTCCCGATCTCCGTCGATCCCGTCCCTCTTCGTTCGCCGTTCCAATGGAGTGCCGGACGGCTTGTGCGACCAGTTGACCGGGACCGGGAGTGAAGGAGCGGATTTTTCCCGCAGTTGATTTCAGCGCTTTTCGGGATTCAAAACGGCGCTAGGATGAGGGGGTGACCTCCGTTCCCCGTCGTTGCTGGTTCTCTGGTATCCTGGCCGCCTGCTGGTTCTTGCGCGCTGGTGTAACGGCGCAAACGGAGGATGAATTTGCCCTGGGCGTCCGCTCGACCCCACCCCTGACCACGGCGGCCGAGCTCGCCAAGTTGCATGTTCCACCTGGTTTTGAAATCCAGTTGGTGGCCGCCGAACCGGATATCCACAAGCCGATGAATCTGGCATTCGATGCCACCGGACGGCTCTGGGTCACCACCAGCGTGGAGTACCCCTTTCCGGCCAAAGACCGGCCCGGGAGGGATCGACTGATGATTTTTGAGGATTTCGGTCCCGATGGCCGGGCAAGGAAGGTGACCCAATTCGCCGACGGGTTGAACATCCCCATCGGGGTCTACCCCTTCCGCTCGCCGGGTCCCGATGGGAAAGTGACCTGGAAGGCCATCGTCTGGTCGATTCCGAATATCTGGCTTTTGGAGGACACGGACGGCGATGGCCGCGCCGACCGTCGGGAACTCCTTTACGGTGCCTTCGACGTAAGTCGGGACACCCATGGAAATCAGGCGTCGTTCCGCCGGGGATTCGATGGCTGGCTCTACGCCACCCACGGGTTCAACAACGATTCCCACGTCCATGGGCGCGACGGGAATCAGGTCGATCTCAATTCCGGGAATACCTACCGGATGCGCCTGGACGGTTCCCGGATGGAGCACCACACCTGGGGACAGGTGAATCCGTTCGGTCTGGCCTGGGACGAACGTGGCAACCTTTACTCCAGCGACTGCCACAGCGCCCCGGTCTATCAATTGTTGTCCGGCGGGTATTACCCCAGCTTTGGGAAGCCTCATGACGGCCTGGGATTTGCCCCGGTGCTGATGGAACATGCCCATGGTTCAACCGCCATCGACGGCATGATTTATTACACCGACGATCTCTGGCCCGCCGAATACCGCGACCACGTGTTGATCGGCAACGTCATGACCAGCCGGATCAATCATGACCGTCTGGAGTTTCATGGATCCTCTCCCCGTGCCGTGGAGGAACCTGACTTTGTGGTCGCCGATGACCCCTGGTTCCGCCCGGTCGACAACCTCCTGGGACCAGATGGAGCCCTGTACATTGCTGATTTCTATAATCGGATTATCGGGCATTACGAAGTGCCGCTGTCCCATCCGGGCCGCGACCACGATCACGGACGCATCTGGCGGGTGGTCTACAAGGGAGGCAGCGCCACCCCGCACCTGCGACCAGCGGCTTTGGCGCAGGACCTCGACGGACTCCTGGGGGAACTCGGTTCACCGAACCTGAATCGGCGGATGCTGGCCATGAATGATCTGGCCGACCGTTTCGGAAGCCAGGTACTTGCTTCGTTGGAAATCGCCGCCCGAAAGCCAGCCAACGAGGCCCAACACATCAGCCTGCTCTGGCTGTTGAGTCGATGGCATTCCCCCTCTTTTAATAACCAGTGGATGGAGGCGACCACCTCCCCCTCCCCGCTGGTTCGAACCCACGCCATGCGGCTCGCAACCGCCGAACTGGAGGAACTGCGGCGGACAAAACCGGGCGGCACACTGCCGCCCGACCAGCGCCTGCGACTCCATCAACTGTCGGCGGCCGCACTCGAGCGACTCACCGACCCGGATGCGCTGGTGCGGCGCTGCGCCGCAGAGGCACTCGCCGCCACTCCCTCAATCCAGCATCTACGACCGCTCCTGTCCGCGCTGGCGAAAGCGGATGCCACCGACACCCACCTGATCTACGTCCTGCGCAAGTCCCTCCGGGATCAATTGCTCGATTCTGCCACCATCGTGGCGGCCCTTTCCACCGACTGGAATCCGTCCGAAGTTCGAAGGCTCGCCGATGTCGCCATCGCCGTTCCAACCGCTGAAGCGGCCGCGCTGCTGACCCGGAATCTTCCGGCACTGGCCGCAGAGCCTGACCCCCACCCCGGGATCGCTGATGTCCTGAAACACGCCGCCCGTTATGCACCCGAAACGGAGTTGGCGACTCTGGTTCAGTTTGCCCGGAGCAGCCTCTCCCTGGATTTCGAAGCCAGGCTCGGCCTGTTCCAGTCGATGCAGAAGGGATTGGAACAACGTGGATTGCCTCTGACGCCCGAATTAAAGGACTGGGGACAGGAATTGGTGGGTCAGGTGCTGGATCGACCGGACCCGTCTGCCGGTTGGAGAAATCAGACGCTCGACGCTGCGCCCACGTCAAATCCCTGGGATTTTGAATCCCGTCGTCTGGCGGACGGAACCCCGGTCCGGGTCCTTTCCAGCTTTCCCCATGGAGAGGGCCTGACCGGTATCCTGCAATCCCCTGCCTTTGTCGCACCTGCTGCATTGAGTTTCTGGCTCGGAGGCCATGACGGTCCGCCCGATCAACCCGCTGCCCACAAGAATCGCTTGGTGCTTCGCGACGCAGAATCCAAGGCAGTTGTCCGAGAAGCGGCACCGCCTCGCCATGACGCCAGCCAGAAGGTCACCTGGGATTTGTCCGGTCTGGCCGGACACAAGGTCTATCTGGAACTCACCGATGGCGACACCGGCTCGGCCTACGCCTGGATCGACCTGGCCCAACCTGAATCCACGGCCATCCCGTGGCCAACCGCTGGACCACGCCCCAGCTCAGACCAGCAGGTCGCCGCCCTTCAGTTGGCGCGTCAACTCGGCCTAACCGCCCGTGCAGCGGCACTGGTTGCACTGGCGCAGGACGAACAACGTGGCACCGACGTCCGACTGGCCGCCGCACACAGCGCTCTGGAACTGGACCCGGTCCTCTCGATCCCCGCTCTCGATCCCCTGCTCGAATCCCCCCCGTCATCCGAGCATTTCCGGGAGAAGTTCGGTCAACTTCTGGCGGAACAAAATGCCCCATCCGCACGCCAGCGAATTCTCCAGGCTCTCAAGGCCGCCCCCTACCGCCTTCAAGCCATTTGGGCCTCCTCCCTCATCTCCAGCCACGAAGGGGCTGATGCTTTTCTGACTGCTGTGGAAAAGGGTCAGGCCCCGGCCCGAATTCTACAAGCCGCCGGAACCCGGAACCGCATTCAAGCGGCAAATCCCCCCGACTGGCAGGCACGATTGGACCGGCTAACCCGGGGTCTGCCTCCCGCCGACGAAGCCAGAGATCACTTGATATCCGAGCGCCGCAGCCACTTCGATGCATCCACATCCAATCCCGTCGAAGGAAAGCGTCTTTTTAGCGTCAGCTGCGCTCCCTGCCATCAAATCGATGGCGCGGGTGGCCTCGTTGGCCCCCAATTGACAGGGATCGGAAATCGCGGCCTTGACCGGTTGTGTGAAGACATTCTCGATCCCAATCGGAATGTCGACAAGGCCTTCCGGCAAACCCTCCTGACCCTGAAGGACGGAGATGTCCTGTCGGGCCTCATGAGACGGGAGGAGGGAGATTTGCTGATCCTGGCCGACGCCACCGGAAGGGAATTCTCCGTCCGCAAGGCGGACCTTCGTGAACGCCGTGAGAGTGACCAGTCACTGATGCCGGATAATTTCGGAGAAGCCATACCGGCGGGCGATTTCAATCACCTGCTGGCCTATCTCCTGACCCAGAGACTGACCCGCTAGTCCATCGAAGCGACCGCCCCCAAGCCGTATCCCAGCATGATTTCTCCTCCGAAACATCGCATCATTGCGCAAATCGTCGCCCAGCTGGGCGAAGAGCGGGAACTCCTCTACCGCGCCGCCCGGGCTGCTCATTTCGAGGCCACCGATGAACAGAGCAAGGCCGAGAACAAATACGATACCCGCGGACTCGAAGCCTCCTACCTGGCGCGAGGCCAGGCCCAGAAGGTCAAGGAGGTGGAACTCGCCATCGAACAGTTTCATGCGCTTCCGTCCGATACAGCCGATCCCACCTCCCCGGTTCAATTGGGATCCCTGGTTCAACTGAAAAGCCCGAAAGGAAAAGCCCTCTATTTTGTTGGTCCCCGGGCTGGAGGAATGGAGGTGGAAGCTGACGAGCACGAAATCTGCGTCATCACTCCCCAGTCGCCCCTCGGTCAGCAATTGATGGGACAAAAGCGTGGGGCGCGCTTACGCCTCGATCTAGGGGGTACCCGCCAGGAATTCGAAGTGGCCGGTGTTTGGTAGTCTCTTATCCTGTGGCACATGGGGTCAGGCCTGGCATGTCTGGTGTTGAATTGGAGGTCGGTTGCAGCTCGAACCGCCGTGGTTGCCTACGAACCGACCACGAGCGAAGGAGAAGACAACGGTGGAAAGGGATTGGGCGGAGGGTGCAATCGGAAGCCAACTGGACCGCCGCGGCTCACCCGGAGGTTCGCCCTACCGCGGCCTTGTATTTTATCGATGTCATTAAATGAATACCAACAACATTGGTAGGGTGAGGCTCCTGCCGAGCCTTTGGAAGTGCGATCAACGCCCCATCCGCATGGGCGAAGCCAATGGGCCGTCCGCAGGACCGAGGCTCCTGCCGAGCCTTTGGAAGTGCGACAAACGCCCCATCCGCATGAGCGAAGCCAATGGGCCGTCCGCAGGACCGAGGCTCCTGCCGAGCC
>CAIPFS010000157.1 GCA_903864375.1 uncultured Verrucomicrobiota bacterium | reverse complement strand
GTGATTTCTGACGGCGGCCTTGCGAGCATGTAGCCCCCTTCCTTTCCTCGAAGACTTTTGACTATCTGCCCCGACTTCAAGTCGATCAGAATCTGGACCAGGTAACTGGCCGGAATTCCATTTTCCTCAGCCAGATGCTCCACACGGGTCACCGACTCCGCCCCATGGCGTCGCGCCAGGGAAAGCACCGCCCGGACGGCGTAGTCACTTTTGACGGATAGCTTCACAAGGAGGAGCAACCAACACCTTCAAGGCGCATAGTGAGGTGGTTTTTCCTTGGCCTGGTGCAGCCGCTCTTGCTCAGCCGACTCGATCACGGCGGTCACCGCACCCAGATTCTTCTGTATCCTGGCCAGCAATTTCGCCTGCTCGACCAGCACGCCGTTGAGCTCGTCGGCCTGCCGCTCCAGATGAGCCACATGCGCTTCCAACTGTTGCACTCGACTGGCAAAATCATCCGGGCTCATATCTCATCCTCCCGCTCCGCATAAAAAAGTTGTTGGGCACGCGCGTGATCGGATTCCGGCACAAAAACATGCGCCTCCCGCGCCAGATCCCCGTCGTCCGGCAGGGTTGCATCGACCCATTGGGACTCCGCGGAAATCCCATGCCGTCCCAGCCACTCGACCAACAGATCCGTCTTGATGAATGGGCCGGTAAAAAAATGTCTCCACCCGGCTTTTCTCACCGCCACCCGGACTTCTCCTGTGGAAGAGGATGGCCCGTCAGCAGCAGAGTTTAAATCGGTCACGTTTTTGGAATTACGCCCAAATCCAGCCCGGTGTCGAGCCTTGCGATGATCCTCCCATTCCGGAACCACCGGAGAAACCCGGATTCCCCCGCCATGACACCTGCGGCCTGAATCCTCCCACCTCCGTCCGGTTGCAGTCTCGACGACGGATTGGAGCGGGGTCACCCTCGTCCGGTGATCGGCATCGAATTGGACGCCATCGAGTTCCAGCGCAGCGGGCGACCGCTGTTCCAGCCATTGAGCCTCTCCGTTGCACCGGGAGAATACCTCACCCTTGCAGGACCGAGTGGGAGCGGAAAAACCACCCTCCTCAGAATCATCGCCGGACTCAATGAACCTCATCGCGGAAGACGATCATTTCCCTCCATGTCGGCATCAGCCCCTGTCGATCCGGACATCGCCATGGTTTTTCAAGGTGGCGCCCTTTATCCCCAGCTTACGGTTCAGGAGAATCTGGAATTCAGCCAGAGAATCCGGGGAATTTCCGCCTCGGAGCGATCGGTCAACGCCTTGCGAATGGCGGATGGCCTGGGTGTTGCCGGGTTGATGAAGCGACTACCGGAGCAGCTATCGGGAGGAGAAGCGCAACGGGTGGCCATTGGCCGGGCCCTCATGCAAAATCCGAGGATTCTGCTTCTGGACGAACCGCTGGCCCATCTGGATGGCCCCCTTCGCTCTCAATTGAAACAGGTGCTTCGACAACTGCACCAGGAACGGCGGCTCACCACCCTTCATGTCACCCATGATCAGGAAGAGGCCCTTGCCCTCGGCGATCGCGTGGCCCTGCTTCACGAGGGGCGCTTGCAGCAGATCGATCGCCCCGAGGTCATCTACCATCATCCGATGAACCGGTGGGTGGCGGGATTCATCGGTTCGCCGTCGATGAACTTTTTATCGGGTGAACTTCGCAGGACCATTCACGGGACAACCTTCCTCGGCTCGTCCGGCTCTTCATGGGAAGTGCACATACCGGATATCGCGGTACCGGCACTTCCAACCGGAAATCACTGGATCGTCGGCCTTCGACCTGAATTCATCACGGTCGTCACTGGAGAGCAACCGGCCTCTCCGGAGAACCGACTCGAGGGGGCACTGGAACGGGTCGAATTTACCGGAACCAACCTCTGGTGGCAGGTTCGGTGCGGCTCCGATCAGTGGATGATCCGGGGTCTGCCCCAGGCGGAGGCCCGCATCGGCAGCCGATGGATCCTGCGTCTGGACTGGACTGCAGCCGTCTGGTTCCACCCCGACACAGCAGTTGCGGTTGCCTGAACTCCTTTCCCAGAAGCAATGGCCCCTTCGTTTTCTTGAACCGATGCCCCGCACCGGGCGGGAGCCCCCCAAAAATCAGGCCAGTTCTTCAGCCGGATAGGTCCAGATTTCCGCCAAGGTGGGATGATAATGGGGAACAGCAGCGAGTTGGCCCGCAGTCATTCGTTGACTCATGGCCACAACTATTTCGTGGATGAGTTCCCCTGCCTGGGGTCCGACACAGGCGGCGCCAAGAATTTCACCGCTGTCCGCCGCCGTGATCAGCTTCACAAACCCGTGCCGCGCCCCCAGAATCATCGACTTTCCATGGTCATTGAACGGATGGGTGGCAACGCGGCAGGAGATTCCGTGAGCCCTTAAGGACCGCTCGGTGGCTCCCACCGTGGCCACCTGCGGTTCGGTGAAGACGACCGAGACAAGGAGTCGATCGTCCATCGGATGAAGCCGTCCGGCATGGACCAGATTCCGCGCCCCCGTCTCCGCCTGTTGGATCGCTACATGAACGATTTCGTGCGGACCCGCACAATCGCCGGCCGCCATGATGTGCGACTGGGAGGTGCGTAAATAGGCATCCACCTGAATGTGTCCGGAAGTCTTCACGGCCACCTGAGCCGCCTCCAAACCCAACCGCGCCGTCGCCGGCACACGGCCCAGGCCGTTAAAAATCTCGTGCGATTCGACCGTCACCTGGTTCCCGGCATGACGAAGGGTCACCGCCTTTCCGTGGGCGGTCGCATGAACCGAGGTGATCTCCGTGCCGGTGTAAATCGTGAGCCCTTCCTCACGCAGGGCCGCTTCGAGCTCCCGGGCGAGGACCCATTCGAGCCCCTCGAGCGTCCGCGCCGTCATCCGCGGCGGCTCGTCGGC
>CAIPFS010000156.1 GCA_903864375.1 uncultured Verrucomicrobiota bacterium | reverse complement strand
GGGCACGAGGCTCGGTTTCAATCCGCGCCCCGGAGATAGCCCCGGGGCGACCCATTCCATTCAAAAACTGGCGGGCGTTGCTGAAGTTTCAATCCGCGCCCCGGAGATAGCCCCGGGGCGACGCGGTATTTTGAAGATGCCACTCGGCAGTTTCAGGTTTCAATCCGCGCCCCGGAGATAGCCCCGGGGCGACTGCAGCTCAACCAACTGGCTGCGCCGCAAATAGTTCGTAATCGCTTTCCGCGAACCTCGCCAGATCGAAGGGAAAAGCCTCTGGTTGATTACGTCAAAAAACATGGGAATCTACTGCATTAACGTGACGTTTGGCAGTTCCGCGAAACCATAGGGTTCAGGTCGGCACTGGGGTTTCGCGTTGGGAGGGTCACAGGATCAACGGCTCACACAAGTTAACTGGCTTGCCGGCACCATGATGTTCAATGCGTTGAGCGGATTTCTCGTCAAGAAAGTAAAAGCGGAGCGAATCCTCCCCGGGGGCAATCTCGCGGAGCAGGCGATCACGGAGCAGCACCCACTCCTGCTGGCCAACTTGGCACTCGAACACCGATTTCTGCACGCGAGTGCCGTAGTCTTCACAGGCTTTCGCGACCTTTCTGAGCCGCCGTTGGCCGGCCTTCTCCACGGTGGCGACATCGTAGGTAACAAGGATCAACATCGTTGTAAGCCGACGGCGTTATGGATTGAAAGGGTCATTTGGGCACCAGTGGAACGTAGGCGGCAAGGTCACCCCGCAGATGGCGGGCGAGGACTCGTGCTTGAATATATGGCAACTGTGCAATCCGCAGCGTCTGATCCAGTAGGGGATGATTCAGCATCTCTTGCTTGCGTTCCTGATATGCCTTGATTACCAGCCGACGACCGGAGTCAGTCAACTCGACTGCGCCACCTTCGCGTTCCTTGAAATGTCCCGTTCCGATTTGCTGCCGGTTGATCAGCGTGATCGCCAGCCGGTCGGCCAACCAAGGGCGAAATTCCTCCATGAGATCCAGGGCGAGAGAAGGCCGGTTGGGGCGATCTACATGGAGAAATCCGACGAATGGGTCTAACCCGACGGTGGTGAGGGCCGAAATGCAATCATGGCGGACGAGGGCGTAGATGAAGGATAGAAGGCAGTTGATCCTGTCCCGGGGCGGACGCCGGCTGCGATTGGTAAAGGTGAAGTTCTCTCGCTGCTGCTTGAGCGTGAGAGATAGCACCGTGAAATAATGATTTGCCGCCATGCCTTCCGCGCCCCGAAGAGAATTCAATTCCGCCACTTCCGGCAGAGAATGAATCTGTCGAGCAAGGGCATCGGTCACGGCTTCGATTCTCGCTTTATCCTCGTGATAGGTGGTTTCCCGTGCGGCTCGAAGCAGACTATTTCGTGAATTCTGTATTTTGCCGGCGATGATCTGGCGAGCGATGAGGGCGCATTGGGCGGGGTTATCGGCGGCACGGAACTGAGTTCGACGTAACGTTACGCTTGTGTCGGCTACGCCGATCAATCGCGCCTGCAAATAGCCAAACTCGGAAAGATAATTCACCGCCACCCCGTTTTCCCAACAGAGATCCAGCGCCGGCGGACTGAGGGTGCTCGGCCCGAAGACGCAAATGGATTCTAGGTGATGGATGGGGATCGACAGTTTCTTGGTGGAGATGGCTGTCTTCCGATTCCGCTCCGAAGGCGGCAATTCTTCTGGATAAACGGGCACCTCGACCTGGAGCGTGAGATGGTCGCGCGCCACGTAGGTGCCAACCGTGGTTAGATAAAGGGTGTTTTGCTGGATGTTTTCCAAAGTGGTCTCCGGTGATTTGGGTCCGCAGCAATGTATAGTTTATTTACGTCTGAAAGAGCTGCTTTATTAACCGCTCTGCCCCGCCCTCATTGCTCGTGGCTTTGGGCAGGCACGTCTGGAAGAGCGAGCACTCCTCGCATGCTGGCTTGTAGATGGCCGAAGGCACCCTGCCGGTGGAGAGCAACTCATGCAATTGCCGGGCGGTCTGTTCAGTTTGGAGACGCAGTTCGCCCGTAAACTCCACTTCCCGACGTCGTTTGCTGTCCGCGTGAAAGATGGCCCCGCAAGGCACGGATCGTTCGAACATCTCTTCCAGACAGAGCGCCTGGGCACAGAGCTGAACGTCGTCGTTCACCCATTTTCGACGTTGGCCCAGTTTGAATTCGACTGGAAAGCAGGATCCGTCGGCACGTTGTTCCACGATGTCGCACTTGCCGTTCAATCCAATCCGCTCCGACCACACGGGCAAAGCGCGGAGCAGATTAACTCCCTTCACGACTTCGTACCCCGCGAGATCGGCGTGCTCGTGGACAAGTTTACCCCGTAACGTGTGGTGATTGTCTTTGAAAACACCCTCGACGTGGATCAACGCCGCACGCCGAGGACAAAACATGAACTGGTTTAAGGCAGAGAGCGGAATCATATCGCGCTCCCTTTCGGGATTCAGCGGTGTTGGAACCGGCGTTGACACGTCAGCCTTGCTTCGGGCCGAGCGAGC
>CAIPFS010000155.1 GCA_903864375.1 uncultured Verrucomicrobiota bacterium | reverse complement strand
GTCGAATGAGCCATTGCCGGTTTCGTAGTAGAGGTTTCCGTTCGAATCGACCGTCGCACCGCCACCGCCCTGCCAGAACCCGCCCAGACCGCCGTTCGGGGTGGAGCAGTAGACGCTCAACTGGCTCAGGGAACGGGCGTCGTAGGCAAACAGCCAGCCGTGATACGGCTGATTATCTCCGTGCGAGGCAAAGCCAATATAAATGACCCCGTTGACGAGCGTCAGCGCCGGACGGCTGTGTTCCCTCTGGGAGTTGAAGAGGACGTGACCCGCACCGTCATTGTCGGCGAAGCCGGGTGTTCCGGTCCCGGGATAATTGGTGGAGTCGATGATCACCGGGCTGTTGGAAACTGCACCGGAGATTTGCTCCAGCCCTGTCGTCAGATCGAGCGCGTGCAATCGATGGACGAAACGGGTGACGCCGCCGCTCAATTCCTTGGTCTTGGCCTCCACGTAAAGAGTGGAGGTCACGGGATCGATGACGGGTGTGGCAGTGATGCCGACTTCGGGAACAATATCCGCTGTTCCGACGTCACCTGCCGACACCGTGGTGACTCCGGCAGCGGGGTTGAGGAAACTCACGTGCCAGAGGGGTGCTGCATTGGCCCCATCGGACGAATCGGCATCGAAGGCGTACACCGAGTTATGCTCGGTCGCGATGTAGACCACATTATGAATCCCCTTTCCAGGAATGGAAACGCCCGGAACAACCAACGGTTGGGCGTAGACATAACCGTCCACCGCCCGCGAAAAGAGCTTCCCAAAGCTGCCGCCGCCGACATTGGCCAGGGTCAACTGAGTTTCGTTGGTATTGACGCCATCGCGGGCGTTGTTGTTGTGGTAAGTCAGGACTGAAACCGATGGAGGAACCGAATTTGTCAGCGGCGTCACAAAGGAAACGGACGGCGTCGCCCAGTTGGTTCCCCCGTCGTTGACGACCCGGGCCGTGGCATAGTACGTGGTGTTCGAGGTCAGACCGACGATGGGGAGTGTAAAGCCACCGGACTGCAATCCGAGATTGACCGAGTTCGCCCAGGCCCTGGGATCGCTGCCCCCATCCGTCAATCCATAGAACAGGGTGACGTTGGGCACCTGGCCACCGATGGAGAGAACGCTTCCGGCCAGAACCGCAGAATCCGTCCGGATGGCCATCGGCGGCAGATTGGTGACCGTTGCCAGCAGAAGCGGATCCGTGAAGAACGAGAGCGAAGGGGTGGCCCAAACCATTCCGGCACTGTTCTGTGCCGAAGCGGTAAAATAGTAAGTGGTCCCGCCGTTGAGACCGGTCACCGGAAGGCTGAACGGGCCGGACTCGTATCCCAGCATCGTCTGGTGCTCCCAGGCATTGGGGATGGTCCCGCCATCGGTCGTTCCATAATAGACCCACACCAGCGGTGCTGCGCCGCCGGTCGAAAGGATATCGCCCTGGAGGGTGGCTTGAGTCGCCAGAACGCCCGTGGGAGCCCGGTTCGCAATGGTAGGCGGGGTGACCTGGAAGGCGGTCAAGGAAACGGAGTTCGTGACCCGTCCATTGTTGTTGGCCGCCACCACCATGACGTTCGTGAAACCGTAGCGCAGGGCGGGAATGAAATAGGTCGTCCCGGTCACGCGGGTATCCAGTATCCCATTGGTGTACCAGGCGTAGCGAATGGGGCCGGGACCGTCGGCCCAGACATTGAAGGTCACGGGAGCACCGGCAAAACCCACCATATTGGTCAGGGGCACGGTCAGGATGGGCAGGCTGAGGGGGGTGTAAACGGTGAAGTTATCCCAGGCATCGATGCCTCCCGACTGGAATGCCCGCAAGGCGGGCCAGACGGCGGGGATGGAGGCCACCGTTTGTCCGGTGTTGCTCCGGACGGTGGGGAAATTGACCAGATTGGTCAGCGGGCCAGGTCCGGGAAGACCATTGGTCCCGTAGTCATAAATGGCGCAGGCGGCATCGAAGGCCTGGGAAACCGTCGAAACGTTGGTCAGCGCCACCTCAAACTTGTACCAGTGCCCGACCAGGGTCGAAACCGTTCCCAGGACCGTTTCATTCAACACCTCGCCACTGCGGGATTGTTCACGCAGCGACCAACTGTTGGGATCCGTGGGAATGAAACGGAAGGTTTCAAATGCAATCCCGGCATCATTGTTCAACCCACCGGCATTGGTATTGATGATGCCGAGCTGGACCTTGTTGCCACTGACCAATCCGTTGGCCTTGACGACCGTGGAAATGACCAGGACGGCCCAGTTGGTGGAGAAATTCCAGCTGGCAGGCTGATAGATGGCAGTGGTGTCACTGCTCTGAAAGACGCTGACCCCATCCGACCCGCCGACTCCGACGTTGGTGTCCTCCTGGAAGGCATAGTTTCCGGCGTCGGCACCGCCGATGTCATTCCAGACCCGAAAGCGGCTGGCAAGCTGGCCCGGGCCATTGAAATCGACAAAGGCCGTCTGTGCCCGGGTCGTTCCGAACGACGCCAGGGC
>CAIPFS010000154.1 GCA_903864375.1 uncultured Verrucomicrobiota bacterium | reverse complement strand
TCGGATCCAATTCAGTCGGATCCGATGCTCCCGGCAACCAGAGGTACGGAATGCCCCGACCCCGAAAATGGATCTCCGCAGACTGGCTGAGCCCGACACACCCATCAAAGTATCCGATCATGTCCTCGTCGGCATAATGGAGGGGCTTGAACCGGTATCGAAACCGTTTGAAGCCCGCCATGGGACGACCCAGATACGGGCTGTCCTGCAAATTCAGAATGAGCCGGGGGCAATGGGGCTGACGCCTCAACCAGCGCACAAAGTTGTTGTAGATCGGAGTAAGATTGTAGACGAAGACCGCCTTGGGACCCGGGCCTCCGCCATAGGACTCCCGGTAAAAGCGCCTCAGCCGAAGTGCTGAGAGGCAATAGTGGAGGAGTTCCGGCTTCTTCTCGACCAGGGTCAATCGGCTGACCAGACCCGAGGCGGGGTCGGCGTCGACGGGCGATTCCGGGGCAAACGGAAGCAAATTCACCGAGTGAACCCGCAAAGTTCGTTCCAGCCCGTGAACCATCCGGGCGTTGTGCACGTGATTGAACACGTTGATCTCTGGATGAAGCGCGGCCACACCCGGGGGCAGGGTAAATCCCAGGTAAAGAACATCCGGCGGGGCGTCGGGCGGGGTTTTCACGCGGCGGGGAAACCTGACGTCGCGGGGTTGGGAAAGGCCAGACGAAAAATGGCTGACCGGCATGGACTCGAACCATGTCTAAGGGTTCCAAAGACCCCTGTGCTGCCATTACACCACCGGTCAGGGCGGGTCAGGCATCGTATGGTCCCGGGCGTCCGGGGCAAATAGAAAATCAGACCCAATTCATGCCCACGCTCATTTTACTGGCGGATGGCCGCCATTGCCGCAGTTTGGCGGTCGCATGGCGGTGATCGAAGTTCAGGGACTGACCAAATCATTCAGGACCAGCAAGACCGGGCCGGGCTTGATGGGGGCCGTCCGCGGCCTTTGGAAGCGGGAGCATACCGACGTGGTCGCGGTCAAGGACGTCAACCTCCGGGTCGAAGAGGGCGAATTTGTCGGCTTTCTCGGTCCCAATGGCGCCGGAAAGACCACCACCCTGAAAATTTTGAGCGGTCTTCTGTTCCCCACCAGCGGCGATGCCACCGTTCTGGGCTACCGACCGTGGGAACGCAAGGATGGCTACCGACGGCAGTTTGCCCTCCTACTGGGTCAAAAGAACCAGCTCTGGTGGGACCTTCCCGCGCGGGAATCCCTGGAGTTGAACGCCCGCATCTACGGTCTGACCAACGCGGAATTTGAACGGACTGTGGGCGAACTGAGCGAACTATTATCGATAAAGGACAAACTTTCGACCGCCGTTCGCGAGCTGTCGTTGGGGGAACGCATGAAGTGCGAGCTGATCGCCTCGCTGCTCCACCAGCCGAAGGTGTTGTTCCTGGATGAACCGACCATTGGGCTGGATGTGGTTTCTGCCAAGGTGGTCCGGGAATTCCTCCGGCGTCACAATAAGACCCGCCGGACCACCATCCTGCTGACCAGCCACTACATGGCGGACATCCAGGAGCTATGTGAGCGGGTGGTCATTATCGATAAAGGGACCATCTTTTTTGATGGTCGCCTGGATCACATCGTCGATCAGTTTGCCGGATACAAGATCATCACCCTGAATCTGGCTCCTCTGTCAGGACCGGCCACCGCGGACATGAGTGCTTATGGGGAGG
>CAIPFS010000153.1 GCA_903864375.1 uncultured Verrucomicrobiota bacterium | reverse complement strand
GGACTCAGATGCCAGTAGCCATTCCGGCTGCGTTCGGGAAGGTTGCGGATGTCGGCCTTGCGTGTCCACGACGCATCGGGTGAACGTCTCGCCCCGTTTGGCAAAACAAACCCAGTGGAGGAATCCCCCACGATGCCCCGCTGGTCGCGACGGGCCCAATCCCGCAGTTGGCCTGAAAGTTCCCCGTTCTGAGCCCCGGTGGTGGAATGATTTGGAGGCATGATCAACAGTTCCCCTTCGGCAGTCATCTCAAACCACAGATCCGGATGTTCCGCGACGAACTCCGCAAACTCTTCGTCCGTCATCGGAGGCACAGTCAATGTCGCGGGAAGGTATGTTTCGTCCACCAGGAATGCCATGCCCGTATTCTACCCCGAATGAGCCAAGCCACCTTCAGCCATTCTGAATCACATACTTCTCCCGCAATTTGAGTGCGTAGTTCCGGTGGTCCGCCGGGCAATTAGCGTCAGACGCCAGCGTCTCGAAGATGTCTTCGATTGCAACCGCGGCAATCCGCTCCCGCGTTGCAGGCAGGACCCCACCAAGCAATCGTTCCAGCTTTGACCACAGGTTCCGGTTCGCGCGAGGCAACAAGAAGATCATCCTGCTTTCCGGCGCACCCGCCAAGTGCCACATATACCGGTAGAACTGGTATCCGTCCAGGAAATTCCCAGCTACAAGGCAATGTGGCTGCACATGCCCCTCCAGCACGGGTGCGTAGATCTTCGTCAATTTTTCTAGGTGGCGGTCGTCGTTCGTGGCTTTTCCGAACTCCGATTCGGACAGCTTCACCTCGCAGAATGTTGTCCTGCCACTTCGATCCCACCACTGGACGTCAATGTTCGTCCCTTCCTTCTGGTCAGGCACGGCCTCCGGCTCCCAAGCCGCAAAAGTTTCCTGATTGCCGAAGGCCCGCAAGAGGGCCGCGGCAGTGTCCGGGCCGCCGTCGAAATAGGGGACGAACAAGTTGAACGCAAAGGCCTGCGACGAATTCAAATGATGGAAATATCTGTGGCGCTTTGCTGCCAAGAATGCCACCGAGCCGCTTTCCGCCTCCCGGAACAGGTTCAACGAAGCTTTCGAGATAGGAAGTATGTGCTCCCGAAGTACATCGCGACCCCGGTACCGGAACACTCCCGGCTCGCTGATTCCGAGCTGTTGCCGTTTGTACTCCGCAAGATGTCGATACAGGTCGTCCTGATAGCCCACTACTCGTACCGCAGCGCCTCCACCGGATCCAACCGCGAAGCCTTCATCGCCGGCCACACCCCGAAGAACAACCCCACCGATACCGACACCGAAAACGCCGTCACCACCGCCCACGTCGGTACACTGCTGGGCAACGCCGGAACCAGAGCGCCCACCAGCATCGTCAGCCCGACCGCAAAGAAGATCCCCAGCACTCCGCCCACGCCGGTCAAAGTCATCGCCTCGGCCAGGAACTGCCCCACGATGTCGTACCGCCGGGCCCCCAGCGCCTTCCGTACTCCAATCTCACGTGTCCGCTCCGTCACGGATACCAGCATGATGTTCATCACCCCGATGCCGCCCACCAGCAGGCCCAACGCCGAAATCGCAATCGCCACCAAGCCGATCAGTCCGGTGATCTTGTCGAACTGCGCGATGATCTGGTCCGGCGACGAAGGCGCAAAATCATCCGCCTCGTCCGTCTTCAGATGCCGCAAGCGGCGCATGATCCCGACCACCTCGTCGTACGCGTCCTTCCGCAAGCCCGGCTTGGCCTTGCACGTGATCATGTAGCGGTCAATCTGGGGATATCTGGATTCGGCCACCTTCAAAGGAATCATGATCTGTGTGTCCGCGCCG
>CAIPFS010000152.1 GCA_903864375.1 uncultured Verrucomicrobiota bacterium | reverse complement strand
TCAAGGAATGTTGGGATAAATTGCTTGGCTGGCGGGAGGATAGGGCTTAGCAGGAGTGCCTTCCGCGCGCCCGATGATCCATTTCTCGCCGAACATCGCATCCACACCTTCCGGTCGAATGAACCGTGAGTCGCTTTCGAACAGGACTTGAGGATCCTCCCTCCATGACGTTTCCATTCACTCTCCGCACCGTCTGCTTTCTGTTCCTCGCGGCGGCACTGGGCCGGGCAGGGGAACCGCCCATCGTCTCTCCGGAGGTTCTGCCGGATCACCGGGTGACCTTTCGCGTGCGGGCCCCCCGGGCTTCCGAGGTCCAACTCTGGGGAGACTGGATGGCCCCCAATACACCCGAGCCAATGACCAAAGAGGATGGCGGTGTCTGGAGTCTGACCGTTCCCTCCCTCGAACCGGGTCTTTCCATTTATACCGTGTCGGTGGACGGCGTCACCACCCCGGATCCGGTCAATCCGCGGGTCAAATTGCGGGCCCGAACCTCGGCCAGTCTGGTTTCCGTTCCCGGAAATCCTCCCGCGCTCTGGGAGGCCCGCGACGTTTCCCACGGTCAATTGACGGTGCATTGGTTGAAGTCCTCCTGCCTTGGTGACACCCGGTATTTTGTCGTCTACACCCCGCCCGGTTACACTCCCGGAGCGTCCACCCGGTATGCCGTGCTCTACCTCCTTCATGGGAGCAACGACACCCCGTTGGGTTGGACCGATGTCGGTAAGGCCAACTTTATTCTCGATAACCTGATCGCAGCGAAGCAGGCCCGACCGATGGTGGTCGTCATGCCGTGGGGACATGCGGTTCCATTCGATGGACCTCAGGACAGGAACAATGAGCTGTTCGAGCAATACCTGCTGCAGGAGGTCCTGCCGGCGGTCCAGCGGGACTACCGTGTCAGGTCGGACCGCGCCCATCGTGCCATCGTCGGCCTGTCGATGGGCGGCGGACAGGCATTGCAGATTGGGCTGGGACACCTCGACCAATTTGGTTCGATCGGGGCCTTCAGTGCTGCTGTGCCGTCCCACTTCGAGGAGCGTTTCCAGGAGGCGCTGAAGGTGCCTGATTCCACGAACCGGAAATTGAGGCTCTTTTGGATCGGCTGCGGGCGTCAGGACGGAGCATTTGACTCCAATCAAGCCCTCTCCGCCCTGCTCACGCGGTGTTCCATTCATCACACCTTTGATGCCGCCGAGGGCCGTCACAATTTCGCCTTCTGGCGCCGCCAGTTCGCGGAACTTGCCCCGCGTCTGTTCAGCGGCGACTGATTTCCCGCCGGTTGGTTTTTTTATTCGTCAATCCGGGGGGTGCCATGCCTGTTGGCGCGGGCAAAATCGATCCGCCTTCCATTGCGTCCGGGACCATCTGGCGGAAGGATGAGCCGGGGAATGCAAGCAACGGATCAGAACACCGACGTGCTCATCGTCGGCGCCGGAATGGCGGGTGTGATGGCGGCGGTGGAATTACAACGTGTGGGATTCCGCGTGCTCGTGCTCGACAAGGGCCGCGGCGTGGGTGGGCGGATGTCCAGCCGGCGGGTGGGAGGTGCCACCTTTGACCATGGGGCGCAATTCATTGCCGCGCGTGACCCGCGTTTTGCGGCTGTTCTCGAGCGGGAACGGCGGGACGGGTCCGTCGAGCCCTGGTTTCGCGGGAGTAAAGGCGGCGTGGACGGTCCGATGCACTGGCGCGGAAGGCCCGCGATGTCGGCGGTGCCGGGGCATCTCGCCCTCGGACTGGACATCCAGCTGGAGACATCCGTGATGGCTGTGCGTGGCGAGGGGAATTGCTGGCGCGCCGAGACCGCCACGGGGCGCAGCATCACTGCGGGTGCCGTCGTGTTGACGCCGCCTGTCCCCCAGTCCCTCGCCATTCTGGAAGCGGGTGGTGTCACCCTCTCTCCGCAGCTGTACGGGCGACTGGCGGCCATCGACTATGATCGATGCCTTGCCGTCCTGGTGGTGCTCGAGGAGCCGTCGCGCATTCCGCCTCCGGGCGGGCTGACGCTGGCGGCGGGACCGATCAGGTGGATCGCGGATAATCAGCTGAAAGGGATTTCTGTGGAGCCTGCCGTGACCCTTCACGCCACTCCTGCGTTCAGCCTGGAGCATTGGGATCACGATCGCGATCAGGTGGGGCGGATCCTGCTCGACGCCGCCAGACCCTGGGTGGCAGGGGGCATCAAGACGTTTCAGGTTCACGGCTGGCGCTACAGCCAGCCCAGGCGTTTCGATGAGGAGCCGTGCGTTGCGGTCAGCGATGCGCCAGCGCTCCTTCTCGCCGGCGATGCCTTTGGAGGGCCGGGCGTCGAAGGCGCGGCGCGCTCGGGTTGGGCGGCGGCTGAAGCGATCCTCGGGAGGTGTCGCGCGTTCCGGGGCTCCGCCGCCGCCTGATTCCAGAATTCCGGAACCGCCTCCCTCCTGAAGGGAAGCGGTCCGGCCGTGCCCTATCGGTTGGAATTGCCTCCGGAACCATGACCTGTCGGAGCCGGCAGCGAAGG
>CAIPFS010000151.1 GCA_903864375.1 uncultured Verrucomicrobiota bacterium | reverse complement strand
CTCACTCCCAACCATCCCCCGGCGGCCTCCAATGGCCTTTATCCGTTTGAAGTGCAATGGGAGAGTCCCCGGCGTGGCGTCAAAACGGCGGACCTCAAAGCCTACGTGGTCATCGGTACCAATCTATTTCCCATGACCCGGGTCGCCAATACCCCCAATCGTTGGGAGGCCGTGGTCCCACTCCCGCCCGACCGCACCTACATCCCCTACCATTACAAGTTTGACTACAGCTATCCGGAAATCCGGAACTCGACGGTCTCCAGCGACTTTTCGGACGAGTACCATTTGATCGTTCCCCGCAACTGACACCCGACAGGAAAACCCGGTCGGAAGAGCAGGAAGAGGAAAGCAAAAAGGGGCAATCCATTGGATTGCCCCTGTTCAGATCCGGGAACGTCTTCCGTCCCCTGGACCGCCGGTTTAAACGGCTTCCCCGACCTGGAAGCGAAGGAACTTGCGGACGACCAATTGGTCGCCCAGCGCCTTGCTGACGGCGGCCAGGTGAACTTCCACCTTGAGGTCCGGGTTCTTCACGAAGCCCTGCTCCAAAAGACAGGAGGTCTCGAAAAACTTCGACAGCTTGCCTTCAATGATCTTGGCCACCGCCTGCGGAGGTTTTCCCTTGATGGCATCGCTCTGGGCAGCGATTTCCTTTTCCTTTTCGATCACCGAGGCAGGAACACTGTCGCGACCAATGGCCACGGGGCTTGCCGCTGCAATCTGAAGAGTGATGTCACGGACGAGTTGCTTGAAATCCTCGTGCTGGACCGTTTCGGCCTTTTCGGCGGCGACTTCGACCAGAACTCCGACCTTGCCGCCGGTATGAATATAGGCGGCCACGAGACCGTTGCCGGGAACTTCCAGCCGTGCATGACGACGAATCTGGATGTTCTCGCCGATCCGGGCGACAGCAGCCACACGGTCCGCCTCGAGATCTGCGGAGGGATTGGTGGCGACGCGAGTTGCAATCTCGCTGGCAAACGCCTTGAAGGAGTCGTTGCGGGCGACGAAATCCGTTTCGCAATTGATTTCAACGATCGCACCGATCTTGCCACCCTGAAGCACTGCCTGGGCGATAAGACCTTCTTTTGCTTCGCGGTCCGCCTTCTTTGCGGCACTGGCGGCACCCTTTTTCCGAAGGATGTCCACCGCTTGATCCAAATCGCCGGCGGAAGCCACGAGGGCGTTCTTGCAGTCCATGAGACCGGCGTTGGTCATTTCACGCAATTTGCCTACCAGCGCGGGAGTAATGTCAGCCATGAGATGAAATCGATAAATGGGGGGTGAAGTGAAAGAAGCGCCTGCGGAAGTTGAACTCCACCGGCGCCTCAGGAAGACAGGAAAGCCTAGGCGGCAACGGGTTCAGAAACCACAACCATCGGTTCAGTCGCAACCGGGGCTGCTTCAACCGGCTGGGGAGCGGGTGCAGCATCGGTGTTCTTACGGCTCCGGCGGGAATCGTACTCGGACTTGGCATTCCGGATAACGTCTGTGACCGTCGTCAAGATGAGCCGGACAGCGCGGATGGCGTCGTCATTGCCGACGATGGGGTAATCCACCAGGT
>CAIPFS010000150.1 GCA_903864375.1 uncultured Verrucomicrobiota bacterium | reverse complement strand
TGACGATTCCTTTTGTCCATGCGGCCGAAAACAACACCATCCAGGTGGCCTTGGTGGGCTGCGGTGGCCGTGGCACCGGTGCAGCTTCCAACGCCCTTTCGGTCAAAAACGGCCCGATCAAGCTGGTGGCGATGGGGGATGTCTTCGATTACCGCCTCAAGTCGAGCTACGAAGGGCTGAGCGGGGAGTACAAGGAGAAGGTGGATGTTCCGGATGACCGCAAGTTCATCGGATTTGACGCCTACAAGCATGCGATGGATGCGCTTCGCCCCGGCGACGTGGTGATCCTGGCGACACCGCCTGCCTTCCGATGGGTTCATTTCTCCTATGCCATTGAAAAAGGGCTGAACGTGTTCATGGAAAAGCCGGTCACGGTGGATGGACCCACCAGCCGCCGGATGCTGGAGCTGGGAGCCAAATCGGTGTTGAAGAACCTCAAGGTGGGTGTCGGCCTGATGTGCCGTCACTGCCGGATTCGCCAGGAGCTCTTCACCCGCATCCAGGACGGGCAGATTGGCGACATCGTCGCACTCCGTTGCTACCGGATGCACGGACCGGTCGGGTCGGCCTTCTCCAACAAGAAGCCGGACAACATGAACAGCGAGTTGCTGTGGCAGATTTCACGGTTCCACAGCTTCCTGTGGGCCAGCGGTGGTTGCTTCAGCGACTTCTATATTCATAACATTGATGAGTCGTGCTGGATGAAGAATGCGTGGCCGGTCGAGGCCCAGGCCTCCGGCGGACGGAGCAACCGGGGTGAGGCAGTCGACCAGAACTTCGACAACTACAACGTCGAATACACCTTTGCCGATGGCAGCAAACTGTTCCACTACGGTCGGACGATGGGTGGCTGCCACGATCAATTCGCCAGCTATGCCCACGGCAGCAAGGGCCTGGCGGTGATCTCCAGCGAATCCCATGCGCCGGCCAAATCCCGAATCTACCGGGGGCAAAAGCAGGATAACGCGAACGTGCTGTGGCGGGCTCCGAAGGACGAACCCGATCCGTACCAACTGGAGTGGGAAGACCTCATCGACGCCATCCGCAACGACAAGCCGTACAACGAGGTCAAGCGGGGGGTCGAGGCGAGCCTTGTGGCTTCCATGGGCCGCATGGCCGCGCACACCGGGCAAATCATCACGTGGGATGAAATCATGAATTCCACCCATGAATTTGCACCGGGTCTCGACCAGCTGACGATGGATTCGCCGGCCCCGATTCGGGCCGATGCCAACGGTCGTTACCCCGTGCCGTTGCCGGGTATCAACAAGCATCGTGAATACGCCTGAGGCGCGCGGATGACTGGGATCCCTTTCTTCGGTTCATCCCTGATTCAGCGACAATCGATTGGGAGGTCTCCTTGTAGTTGAGGGAGGTCCTCCTTTCGAGGTCCCGTTTAGCCGGAGCTGCCAAGCACCAGGCGATCGCTCTCGACAGACAACGGTTCTGGCCTTGAGAAGGCGCCGGCTCACGCCTGGCGACGACAGGCAAGGGGCTGCCCTCCGGTTCGGTACGGTGTCGTCAATGCCCCGGGTCCGACGAAACTTGAGGCCGATGCGCTGATATTCGTCTTCATGTTGAGGGGCCCGCTTGCAGCAAAAGTGCCCTGAGATTGCTTGGAGCCATGGGCGAATCGCGGGACCGCCCAAGAATCTATCCCAGCAGTTGGTGAATTGTCAGGAATTCGTCAAATCGTATTCTGTGGCGGCCGTTTGAAGATGGCGAGAGACTCCATCCGATGCGCATCCTTGAATCACGTCTTCTCCATGGCATTCGGCAGGCATTGCTGACCATGCTGGCGATTTGGTTTCCCGCCTCAATGGATGCCACTCCGCACCGAACCGACACCAACATCCTCTATCGCACAGGAGAGTTGACCGACCTCATGCGCGAACGGTGTCGACTGGATATTCATTACCCGGAGGGTGGGTCCAATCTGGTCACGATCATCTGGTGGCACGGAGGAAGCCTGACTGGAGGAAATCGGGCGATTCCCAATTCGTTGAAAGACCGCGGGATCATTGTCGTAGCCCCCAGCTATCGCCTCAGCCCCCAGGTCCATGCACCGGCATACCTCGAGGACGCCGCTGCTGCCGTTGCCTGGACCTACGCGCATCTGGCGCAATATGGTGGCTCGGATCGCCGGGTCTTTCTCAGTGGCCACTCGGCCGGTGGGTATCTGGCGTCCATGGTAGGCATGGATCGACGGTGGCTTGCACCTCACGGCATCGACC
>CAIPFS010000149.1 GCA_903864375.1 uncultured Verrucomicrobiota bacterium | reverse complement strand
GGGGATTATGTCCGATGTCGGGTAAGGTACTTTACGGATGGAGCCGTCATTGGGAGTCGAACTTGGGTCAATCAGGTCTTTGAGGACCATCGCCAGCGGTTTGGTCCTAAACGCAAGGACGGGGCCAGGAGATTCAGGTTCCTTCAGGACTCTCCCCTCTTCGGGTTGAGGGATCTGAGGGTGGAGGCGGTCACCGTGACCGGGGTGGGGGGTACGGGAGCGATTCAGTAGTCCGCTGCTAAGAAAAGTAAATGGTCGGTCGAACCTCAAATCGATCGAAAGCATCCTGATTTTGGGGTCAATCCAGATCTACCACCGGTCGTACGAACGTCGAGCGCACGATGCCGGTTCGAAGCCCATTGGACCGCGATCCAAAAGCCCGGGCACCGGTGTTCTGCCCCCGGGGAAAGGTACCACCAGCGAAGCCTCGACCCAAAACTCCAGCGTGCTGCTGTCAGAATTGGGAAAAAATATAGTTGACCTGTCCCTTTGTACATTTTTCGAGCCGAAGGACGGATAGAGGCTGACGAAAACGTTTCAACACCTGATTCAGTTCAAAATTCGGCGACACAGCCATGTCATGCCTTCTGTCTCTCCTTCCTTCAATCGTACCGCGCCCCGTTACAAGTGAGCTGCCTTGGTCCGATGCCGCTGGTTTCCTACGCAAACCTAAGGGATTTACAGAAAATCGACAGATGACCTGTCCCTTTGTTTTATCGCGGTTTAAACTGGAAAATCCAGTCCGATACGATACTCCAAAGTGGTCGAAGGAATTTCGCAGCGGAAAGGCTTGGTGAACGGGAATGAAAACGATGACCTATCCCATGTCTCAATCGATCTCTCGCTGGCGCAACAAGGTGTTCGTCGTGCTCTGCTGCGGACTGTTGATTTTAACTGCTTGTGGGCCGTCGACATCCGACGGGCCTGCTCCGGTCCTCCTTTTCATCGGAAATGGGACCTCCCCGAACGATGTCAGGGCGGTCGAACGCATCCTCGACGCAAAACAGTTCTCCTATTCCACGGTCGATTCCCCACAATTGAATGAAATGACCGAACAGCAGATTCTGGCATATCGACTCTTGATTGTTCCCGGGGGAAATTATCTCACCATGAGCGAAGGCTTGACGCCGAACACCGCTACCAACGTTCACACTGCCGTTCAGAAAGGACTGAATTATCTGGGAATTTGTGCGGGGGGTCTTATTGCAGGCAATGCAGCGTCGAACAGTCTGGACCTGACGTCGGGGGTGCGGGTGGGATTCTATGGGGTGGTGAATCGTGGAATTCACAAGGCTGCAGTACCCATCCGATGGGCGGATGCGACGACCCAGGAGCATTATTGGGAAGACGGTCCCCACTTCAATGGCTGGGGTGACGTGATCGGCCGGTATCCCGACGGGACCTCGGCCATCGTGGAAGGGAGGTCAGGCAAGGGATGGGTCATTCTCTGCGGCACACATCCCGAAGCTCCAGAGGCGTGGCGACGCGGAATGGATTTCACAGCTCCTGCGAGCGTTGCCAATACCTATGCCGGGACCCTGGTTGAAGCCGCATTCAATGGCACTTCGCTACCGCATTTCTGATGATGGAGGGGTACGGTCCAGATGCCCCTACATGTCAGGACGAGGACCTACCGCGCCCCTCGGGCCATTTGCACCAATCGATACCCAGCCGAAGTGACGGCTGGTATACTGACGATAAAGACCGAAAACCCGAAACCCATTTTCATCAAGCTCGGACCAAAGCGTGGGGAGCGAGATGGCAGGAACGTTCTGGCCAAAACCTCCACCAGCCAACCGAGAGTATAGCAAAGATTTGCGACAATGGGAGGTACAAACAACGCCATCGGTAAAAGAATGTCCTCCTCGACGCCGGAGGGGGCACTAGTGATCTTTGACCAGAGGTAGATGGAAACACAAAGCATACCGTGGAGACCCACGAAAATGTTGTACGGAATTCGGCGGATTTCCCATCAAAGGATGACCTTCGCCACGGAAATTGGCGGGGGCGGGGGCGAGAATATCCAACCCACGGCTTTTCCAATGATCTTCATGGCCACATCAATCGGTCGATCCGCCCAGCGACTGACGCCTGGCCAGCATGAGTTGAACCAAAGCCTGGACCGCAGGGGAATCGTTGTTTCGTTTCCAGACCAATGCTGATCGGACCATCGGCATTCCGGGAGGCAGCTCCCGGTAGGTCAATCCCGGACGGCTGATTTCCGCCAGGGAGGCCGTGGTGGGAGCGATGCCAAACCCGGCGGAGATCAGCCACATTTTGGTCTGAATATCATTGGCGAATTGCGCGGGACGGGGCACGGCACCCGCCTGGGCGCACGCTTGAAAAAAACGGTCGTAGTACCCGTGTTGCAATCCGGGATCAATCAATACAAGGGCTTCGTCATGGAAGTCCGTCCAGACGATTTCGGGCTTGGAAGCCAGGCGGTGACCGGTCGGAACTGCCAGCACCTGCCTCGATTCCTCAACGTATTGATACTCCAGCTCCAGGGAATGGACTGGGGGCCGGAGGACACCCACGTCCAATTCGTCGTCCCGCAGGCGGCGGAGCTGGTCGGTGCTCACCAAATCGAAAAGCGCCAGCTTCACCCCGGGGTACAATTGCCTGAATTCCCGAAGAACGGAAGCCATCCAGGCATTGGCGGACGGGGCGATAATGCCAATCCGAAGGGTCCCCTGAAGCCCCAAACCCACCTGCCGGGTTCGCTGCTCCGCCTGACGCGCGGAGAGCAAAACCTGTCGGGCTTCGTCCAGTAGTATCCGTCCTGCTTCGGTGAGTCGAACACTGCGCGTCGACCGCTCGAACAGCCGGACCCCCAATTCCGTCTCCAAAGCCTTGATTTGGGCCGACAACGGTGGCTGGGCCAGGTGCAGCCGTTCAGCCGCGCGACGAAAATTCAGCTCCTCGGCGACGGCCACAAAATATCGCAGGTGACGCAGCTCCATCGGACTGATACTCTATGAGTCTCAATCCGGGAGCAAACTTGTATTGGCCCCGCTCGAGATTCGGGGTCAATTGTACACGGTCAAAAAACTTCGACTCAGGCTTCCGCCATGTGGATCGTCAAACTAGCTCTCCGTCGGCCCTATACCTTTGTGGTGGCCGCCTTGCTGTTGTTGCTGGCGACGCCGCTGGTGCTGCTGCGGACTCCCATCGACATTTTCCCGGCCATTGAAATCCCGGTCATCAGCGTGGTCTGGCAGTATGCCGGACTGAGTGCCCAGGAGGTTGAGCAACGTCTGGTTTACCTCCATGAACGAGCCTTAAGCGCCACGGTCAACGACATCGATCACATCGAATCAACCGCCTATAACGGGGTCGGCATCATCAAGGTTTTTTTGCGTCAGGGAGCCTCTGTTGACGGCGGTGTGGCCCAGGTGACGGCCATTGCCCAGACCATCCTGCGGCAGGCACCTCCTGGTCAGACGCCCCCGTTGGTCATCCGCTACAACGCCTCGACGGTCCCCATCCTGCAATATGCCATTGGTGGAAAAGGATTTTCCGAACAAGAACTGTACGATATCAGCCAGAATGCCATCCGCATCGGGCTGTCGACCGTCCAGGGGGCGGCGGTGCCCTGGCCATACGGGGGCAAGACGCGACTGGTTTCAGTCGATTTGGATTTGGCGGCGCTCAAGGCAAGAAATCTGACGGCTCAGGATGTGGTTTCAGCGATCAATTCACAGAATCTCATTCTTCCCTCCGGCACGGCCAAGATCGGTGCAACGGAGTATGACATTGAATTAAATTCGAGCCCCAAGGTGCTGGACGAACTCAACGACCTGCCAATCAAGACGGTCAACGGTGCGACCATTTATGTGCGCGAGGTGGCGCAGGTGCGGGACGGTTATCTCCCGCAACAAAATGTGGTCCGGAAAAATGGCGTTCGGGGTGCGCTCCTGACGATTCTGAAAAGTGGTTCGGCGTCGACCTTGCAGGTGGTGGCCCGGGTGAAGGCCGCCATGCCGAACATCATCAAAGGGCTGCCGCAGGGCCTGGAGGTGCAAGAATTTGCCGACCAGTCCATTTTCGTTCAGGCGGCGATCCAGGGCGTGGTGCGGGAGGGCGTCATCGCGGCGGCTCTGACGGCGGCAATGATCCTTCTGTTCCTTGGCAGCTGGCGGAGCACGGTCATCATCGCCCTTTCGATCCCGTTATCGGTCCTCAGCTCCCTGGTGGTCCTGAGTGCGCTGGGGGAGACCATCAACCTGATGACCCTCGGCGGACTGGCCCTTGCTGTTGGAATCCTGGTGGATGATGCGACCGTGGAAATCGAGAACGTCCATCGCCAGATGGGTCTCGGAAAGCCGTTGGAAGAGGCGATTCTCGATGGCGCCCAGGAGATCGCCCTGCCGGCGCTGGTCTCGACACTTTGCATCTGCATCGTTTTTGTTCCGATGTTTTTTTTGAGCGGAGTGGCCCGATACCTCTTCGTTCCCCTGGCCGAGGCGGTGGTCTTCGCCATGCTGGCCAGCTATGTCCTTTCGCGAACCCTGATTCCCACTCTGGTGATGTGGTTTTACCGCCGGGTGCATCAACCCGGAATTCAGCATCCTCCTGCGGATGCGGACCGGGACGCCCTGACCACGGGCGGTACCCTGATACGGCGGCGCGAGATTCGGTCCTTCAGCAGTCGACTGATGGAACCCCTCATCCGTTTCCAATTGTCGTTTGAGCGGGGATTCCATCGCTTCCGTGAAGGCTATCTGGGATGGCTGGAGGCCTGCATGATTCATCGGCGAAGCATGGCCGCCGTGTTCCTGACGGGCTGCGTGGCCTCCCTCGGACTGGTGTTTCTCTTGGGACAGGACTTTTTTCCTTTGGTTGACGCCGGCCAGATCCGGCTGCATCTGCGGGCGCGGACCGGCACCCGCATCGAAGAGACCGCGCGTCTGGTGGATGAAATCGAACAGGCGATTCAACGGGAGATTCCGGCAGCAGAACTCGACGGCATGCTGGACAACATCGGCATCCCGGGGTCCGGCATCAGCCTCAGCTACAGCAACAACGGGCTGATTGGGACCGGCGACGCAGATATTCTTGTCTCGCTGAAGCCCGGCCATCGTCCGACTCCGGAATATGTCGACCATCTTCGGACGAAGCTGAACGCCCGTTTTCCTGGAACGCTGTTTTACTTTCTGCCGGCCGACATCGTGAGTCAGACCTTGAACTTTGGTTTGCCGGCGCCGTTTGACATTCAATTTGTGGGACGCGATCAGGCCCGAAACCGCGAACTCGCCGCGCGGTTGGCGGATCAGATCCGCCATGTGCCCGGAGCCGTCGACGTCCGGGTTCAACAGCCTGCGGATCAACCGAAGCTTCGTTTTGCAGTGGACCGGGCGAAGTCGGTGGAAATGGGCCTGACCGAGCGGGACGTGGCCAATTCGGTGCTGCTCGGATTAAGCGGGAGCGGCCAGGTGCAACCCAGCTACTGGCTCAATCCCAAAAACGGCATCAGCTACCTCGTCAATGCCCGGGCACCGGAACACGAAATGATGTCGTTGCAGGATCTGCGCGGGATTCCGATCACCGCAGGGGCATCGGGCGATGGCAACGGGCAGTTGCTGGCGAACCTGGCCACCTTCTCCAGGACCAATGGACCCGCGGTGGTTTCCCACTACAACGTCCAACCGGTCATCGACGTTTTCGGCGGTGTGAGCGGACGAGATCTCGGCGGGGTCATGCGCGACATCCAGCCGTTGATGGACAAAATTCAAAAGGAACTGCCCCGGGGAAGCTATCTGGTGGTGCGGGGGCAGGTGGACACCATGAAGAGCAGTTTTTTTGGCCTGGGTGTCGGGCTCGTCGCAGCCATTGCCTTGGTGTATCTCCTGCTGGTGGTGAACTTCCAGAGCTGGCTGGACCCGTTCATCATCATTTCCGCATTACCGGCGGCGCTGGCGGGGGTGGCCTGGGGGCTGTACCTCACTCAGACCACCTTAAGCGTTCCCGCCTTGATGGGCGCGATCATGTGCCTCGGCGTTGCCACATCGAACTCGGTTCTGGTGGTGTCGTTTGCCCGTGAAAATCTGCTGGCAAGTGGCGACCCGGTGGGGGCGGGCATCCATGCAGGCGTGGGCCGTTTACGTCCCGTGATCATGACCGCACTGGCCATGGTCATTGGCATGTTGCCGATGAGCCTGGGGCTCGGTGAGGGTGGCGAACAGAATGCACCGCTGGGTCGGGCTGTGATCGGCGGTTTGTTGATGGCCACGCTGGCGACCCTGTTCTTTGTACCGGTGGTGTTCAGTCTCATGCACCGCCGCCGAATCCAATCCGAAAAAAGCCCGGTTCCGAAATCGCTTCCTCTGGGCAGCTTGAGCGCCGAATTGGGCCGCTGACCGTTTCCTCTTTGTCCCATGCACACGTTTGATCGTTCCCCATCGCCACCCGCGGCAGAAACAACACCCCCAACGGTCGGCTCCGTTCCCGGCCGCCTGGGTGGACGCAGCTCGGGCTCGCGTCTGGCGGTGGTGTTTTTTGTCACCGTGATTCTGGCCGGATTGGCCGTGGTCGCCGGCCTCCTTCCGCGCTGGCGGGCGCGAGTGGCCCTTGAGGAATCGACCCAGTCCCTGGCCATCCCCACGGTGGCAGTGGTCGGACTGAGCAACGCCGCTCCGCCTGCGCCTCTCTTGTTGTCAGCGGAATTGCGACCCTATCTGGAGGCTCCCATCCATCCCCGGGCCACCGGGTACGTCCGGCGCTGGTTGGTGGACCTGGGCACCAATGTGGAGGCGGGACAATTGCTCGCGGAAATTGACACGCCCGAGCTCAACCAGGAGCTGGCCCGCAGCCGGGCCGAACTGGCACAGGTCGAAGCCGCCCGGGATCTGGCACAGACCACGGCCATCCGATGGGCCGAGCTCCTGAAAACCTCCTCGGTGGCCGAGCAGGAGGCGGCGGAGAAAAAGGCTGACCTCGCCCTTAAAGTCGCGACCGTGGAGGCGGCCCGTGCCAATGTTCGACGGCTGGAGGAATTAAATGGCTTCGCGCAGGTGACCGCCCCATTTGCCGGCACCATCACCCGTCGTCTCGTGAATGTCGGGGATCTGGTGACTACTGGAACGGGAGTCGAATTGTTTCGGGTGGCTCAGACCTCCCGCCTCCGGGTATTCGTTCGCGTTCCCCAGGCACTCGCACCTGAAATCGCCACCAACTCCGTTGCCCAACTTTCGCTTCAGGAGATCCCCGGAAGGACATTTGAGGCCCGGGTCGTCCGCACCGCCGGGGCAATTGAGCCGGATTCACGGACCATGCTGACGGAACTGGAGGTCGATAATTCCGGGCATTTGCTTCTGGCCGGGAGCTATGCCCAGGTCCGGTTTCCCGCTCCCCCATTGGCGGCCGGAGTGTCGCTGCCGGCCAATGCGCTGCTCTTCCGGGCGGAGGGCCCCCAGGTCGGGTTGGTCGATGCCGCCGGTAAGGTCACGCTCAAGTCGGTCGTCCTCGGACGCGACTTCGGCCCCACCGTCGAAGTCCTTCGCGGGGTGACCGTTCAAGACCGGGTCATCGTCAATCCCCCAGACGCCCTCGTGAATGGCATGACGGTGCGGGTTCTCGAATCGGGCAAGGCCGACTCCAAACCATGAACGCCCTCCCGTTCCGTGTCTGCGTGATGGCCTGTGTTCTGATGCTGGGAGGATGCACCATCGGTCCGACCTATCAACGTCCCCAGGCATTGGGAACCAACGCGATTCCCGTCCAGTTTGAGACCACCAACGGCGTGGCCTGGCACCCCGCCGATCCAACGGCGAAGCCGGGACCGACTGCCTGGTGGAAGACGTTTGGAGACCCGGTGCTCAACGCGTTGGAGGCCGACGCCGAAGCGGAAAATCAATCCCTTCAGGCCGCCGCCGCCCGTCTGGAGGCGGCTGCCTCCGATGTGGATATCGCGCGGTCGGATTATTTTCCGCATCTGTCGGCAACTCCGTCGGCGGTGAGGCAGCGTTCAAGTCTGAATGCCCCGGAAAACGGGCACCCGGCCGGCAAGGGCTACACCTTTTACAATTTTATGATTCCCCTCCAGGCCGGATGGGAACCGGACCTTTGGGGTCGTATCCACCGCCAGGTCGAAGGATCGCGCGCTCGGTATGAAGCCGACGCGGATGACCTGGGATTCGCACGGCTTTCGATCCAGGCAGAGGTGGCGATCGATTACTTCCTGCTGCGGTCACTGGATCTGGAGTCTGCCCTGTTGGAGGCGACCGTGATCGACTTCCAGCGCGCCTATGAATTGGTGCGGAATCGGCGCAAGGGAGGAATCGCCACAGACCTCGACGTCTCCCAGGCTTTGACCCAGCTCCGCGCCGCCGAGGCGCAGGTGCCCGCGGTGGCCCTTCAGGCCGCACGTCTCCGGCATGCATTGGCAACACTTTCCGGGCGGCCAGCGATGGGCTTCCATTGGGAGGTTCGAACCAACTATCTCTTTTCCATCCCATCCGTCGGAGGTGGGCAGCCGAGCGAACTGCTCGAGAGGCGTCCGGACGTGGCGGCCTCTGAACGCCGCATGGCAGCCGCCAACGCGGACATTGGACTGGCACGCACCGCCTATTACCCCCGGTTCCGGATCAACGGGCTCGCCGGACTGCAAAGTGTCCATTCCAGCACGGTGTTTGATGCCTCCAGCCGGCTCTGGTCGGTGGGTCCCGCGGTCGACTGGCCGTTGTTCACAGGCGGACGCAACCAGGCGGCAGTCCGTTCGGCGGAAGCGATTTACACGGCCACGGTGGCCCAATACCGTTCGCAAGTGTTGACAGCTTTTCAGGAGGTCGAAGACCAGTTGACAGCCCAACGACTCCTGACCACCGAACTGGAGGCGGAAGGGGCCGCGCGGGACGCCGCCCGAAAAACCGAGGAGATTGCCAATCATCGGTACGAAGCCGGTCTGGTGACCTACCTGGAGGTGGCCACTGCCCAGAGTGTGGCGCTTGGGCATGAGCGCAGCGTGGTCCGATTGGAAGGAGAGCGCGCGGCGGCGTTGGTGGCCCTGGTCAAAGCGCTTGGCGGAGGATGGGAATCGCGACCCCACGAATGAAGTGATGCGAGATCGGTTCCATGGCCGATTCATTGAGACGCAGTGGGTGACTCCAGTAGCGGGGAATCCCGAGTTTCTCGGGGTCAGGCCGGATTGAACTGCGACTGATTCGGATAGCGGACGTGTTGGGGATCGTCACCCAGGTACCATTTGACCGGGATAGGTGGTGATCCCAGCAATGACCAGGGACTTGCAGGAGCCGCGGTCCTGCGGACGGCCCACGGGCTGCGCCGGTGCGGATATGCCTGACTTGGACCGCCAGGGGTTCGACAGGAGTCTCGTCACCGAGGTGCCATTTGACCGGGATAGGTGGTGATCCCAGCAATGACCAGCGACTTGCAGGAGCCGCGGTCCTGCGGACGGTCCACGGGCTGCGCCGGTGCGGATATGCCTGACTTGGACCGCCAGAAGTTCGACAAGAGTCTCGTCACCGAGGTGCCATTTGACCGGGATAGGTGGTGATCCCAGCAAT
>CAIPFS010000148.1 GCA_903864375.1 uncultured Verrucomicrobiota bacterium | reverse complement strand
TCGAGCAACGGGTCAAGGACATCATTGTCGAGCAACTGAGCGCCAAGCCTGACCAAGTCACACCGGAAGCAAAATTCATTGAAGACTTGGGGGCTGACTCGCTCGACACGGTTGAGCTTGTCATGGCCCTGGAAGAAGAGTTCGACGCCGAAATTCCCGACGAGGAAGCTGAAAAGCTTCAGACCGTCGGCGACGTCATCAAATACATCGAGGACATCCAGTCCAAGTAGTCGTCCATCCTGACGGCGCTCAGGCAGCCGGACCTGTTCGGCTGCCTTTTCGTTTGACGGGGGCAGAATTTTTCTTTGCCTCAGTCATTTCGCCGGTTAATCACCCTGCCCCTATATGAGTTCATGGTCCGACCGTCGCGTGGTCATCACGGGACTTGGAGTGGTTTCGAGCCTGGGTTCGGATCCTTCAACCCTCTGGCAACGTCTGGTCAAAGGCGAGTGCGGTATCGGCCGCATCAAAGGCTTCGATCCCACCGGATTTGACTGCCAGATTGCCGCAGAAGTCCACGACTTCGATCCCACCGCCGCTTTTCCTTCACCGAAGGAACAGCGCCGAACCGACCGCTTTACCCAAATCGCCGTGTTTGCCGGGGCCGAGGCCCTGAAGGACTCCGGTGTCGACCTGAACCGGGTCGACTTGAACGAATTCGGGGTGTTCATCGGCTCCGGAATTGGTGGGCTCCGCACTACCGAAGACCAGCATCGAGTCTTGTTGAACAAGGGACCAGGCCGGGTCTCGCCCTTCATGATTCCCATGTTGATCCTCAACATGGCCTCGGGGCTTTTTTCCCTCTACTACCGGCTGAAGGGCCCCAACCTGGCCACCTGCTCTGCGTGCGCCACCGCCACGCACGCCCTGGGCGAAGCTTGGGCTGTCATCAAGCGGGGCGACGCCAAGCTCATGGCGGCCGGCGGGACCGAGGCCACCGTGGTTCCATTTGGCCTGGCGGGATTCGCCGCCATGAAGGCCATGAGCACCCGGAACGACGACCCGCTTCACGCCTCCCGCCCGTTTGACCGGGATCGTGATGGGTTCGTCATGGGTGAAGGAGCCGCCGTTCTGATTCTCGAGGAATTGGAGCATGCACGGCAGCGCGGTGCCCGGATCTATTGCGAGCTGGTCGGCTACGGCAACACGTCGGATGCCTGCCACATGACGGCTCCCGATCCCGAGGGAGAAGGCGCCTCCCGGGCCATGCAAATGGCTCTTCGCCACGCCGGCCTTGCCGCCGATCAGATTGATTACGTGAACTGTCACGCCACCAGCACCCCGGTGGGCGACGTTTGTGAAACCAAAATGCTGAAGCGCGTTTTCGGAGCCCACGCCTATAAACTGGCCGCCAGCTCCACCAAGGGCGCTGTGGGCCACATGCTGGGCGCCGCAGGCGCCATTGAGACCATCATCTGCTGCAAGGCGCTGGAGCATCAAATCGCCCCGCCGACCATCAATCTGGAAAATCCGGACCCGGAGTGCGACCTGGACTATATCGCGAATGTAGCCCGTCCGATGAAGATTGACACCTTTGCCAACAACTCCTTTGGTTTTGGTGGTCACAATGCCATCGTGATCGGCCGACGCTTCACGGGCTGAGCCTCACCCGGTCGGGGCTGTCCATTGTCCGCCGCGTCGGTGATTCTGGTTTCAGGCCTATGACGACCCGCGCCACCACCCGTCACGCAGAACTGGTCGCAGAAATTCGGCGGCTCGATCACTCCTATTACGTTCTCGGCAGGTCAGAGATCTCCGATTTTGAGTACGACCGTCTCTATCGCGAGCTGATCGAAATCGAGTCGGCCCACCCGACACTCCTCACGCCGGACTCTCCCACCCAAAGGGTCGGTGGCGCTCCGGTCGATGCATTTCCCCCGGCGCGGCACCAGGTCCCGATGTTGAGCCTGGAGAATACCTACTCGCCCGAGGAGGTTCGAAGTTTCGTTGCCCGTGTCCAAAAGCTGGTCCCGGACGACATCCTGGAATGGATCGTCGAGCCCAAGGTGGATGGGGTCGCCGTTTCGCTCCAATATGAGCACGGACGATTCGTCCGCGGCGCCACACGAGGCGACGGGGTGACGGGAGACGACATCACTTCCAACCTGCGAACCATTCGCGGACTTCCACTCACCCTGACCCCGCCTTCGGATCAACCGATTCCAGACCGGGTTGAAGTAAGGGGAGAGGTCTACCTTCCACGGATCGGTTTTGAGCGAATCAACCGCGAGCGGGAGGCTGCTGGCGAGGAACGTTTTGCCAACGCCCGGAATGCCACAGTCGGTTCCCTGAAGCAATTGGACCCCAGGGTTGCTGCGAAGCGCCCCCTGGCCATCGTCCTCTACGGGTTGGGTGAAATCATCGGCGGCCCCGCCATTCACAGCCAGATCGAGCTCATCCACTGGATCAAGTCTCACGGTCTGCCCGGCCCCGAGCGCTTTTGGAAGGCCACCTCGTCCGATGAAGTTGTGGCTGCGATCCGCGAATTGGATCAGGTCCGGCACCGGTTCGGTTATGAAACGGACGGCGCGGTGGTCAAACTCAATGCTCTGGGACTTCGCGGGATCATCGGTTCCACTTCCAAGGCTCCGCGCTGGGCGATGGCCTACAAATACGCGCCAGAACAGGCGGAGACACGCCTGAAGTCCATCACGATTCAGGTCGGACGGACCGGAGCTCTCACCCCGGTGGCCGAACTTGAAGCGGTGTTTCTGGCAGGATCCACCGTCAGCCGGGCCACCTTGCATAACGAGGAGGACCTCCGGCGGAAAGACCTGCGTCTGGGAGATCTGGTGGTCATCGAAAAGGCCGGTGAAGTCATCCCGGCGGTGGTCCGGGTGGTGGCCCTCAAGAGGACCGGTCGGGAAATTCCGTTCACCTTTCCTGACGCCTGTCCGGAGTGCGGATCCAAATCCGTCCGTGAAGTCATCGCCTCCGGGGACGGGGTG
>CAIPFS010000147.1 GCA_903864375.1 uncultured Verrucomicrobiota bacterium | reverse complement strand
CACGCCGCTGACCCTAATTCTTCGAGATGACCTCCAAGAGTCGTTCGATCGCAGCCTGGTACTCCCAGTTGGCTGGGAGGAGGCGCGGGCGTTCTTCAAAGTGTAGAGACGGACATCTGCGTTCGTGGCCAGGTCCTTGTCGTCGATGCGCTTCACCACCTCGCGGACAATCACCAGATTCTCCGGACTGGCGCTGACGATCAGGGTGTTGCTCCGGGGATCGACGCTGATGGATAGAATGTCCCGTCCACCCGGGGCTTTCCCGGTGGAAGTCGGAAGAGAACCCGGACGGTACAGCCCCTGGTCCACGAGGGATTTCAGGATGGTCGCGACCCGTTGGGCATCGGCAAATTCCAGGGTGAACGTTTCAAGCACCCCCCCCGCGATGGATGGCTCCTGATCGAGCTTTTGAAGGAGTCCCTGAATCAGTTCGATATTTTCCTTACTGGCGGAAACCACCAGGGCGTTGTTGAGGGCATCGGCCTCGACTTTGATGGATTCGCTCGGCAAAGGGGCCTGTCCGAGTGGTGCCTGTGCCCGCTGGCGGGCGGTGAAGACCGTTTCGACCAGGGTCGCCACGCGGGCGGAGTCGTTGTGGCGCAGGGGCAGAACGGTGAGAATCTGGGACGGATTCTCCGGTTTCTGGTCGAGGCGGGTCAGCAACTCATCGAGGGTCTGGCTGTCTTCCTGACCGGCGGAGACCAGCAGGGCGTTGCTGCGTGAGTCTGCGAGGATGATCGGCTTGGTCCGCTGGGCATCCGGGGCGCGACCGGCTGCACCACGTTGATCGAAAAGACTGGCCAGCGTGGTCGATAAAACGCGGGCATCCGCATACTTCAGCTGGATCAACCGGACCCGACCGCTGAGGGCGGGATTGGCCTGATCAAGTTCCCTGGCAAGCGTTTGAACCAATTCAAAACCTTCGCGGCTGCCACCCACCAAGAGGGCGTTGCTTCGCTGGTCGGCGAGAATGAGGACCTTGAGGGCATCTGCCTGCCCTTGATTCAGGGTTGCCCGCTGGGTCACGCGGCCATCCATCAGTTTTTGCAGGGTGGGAGCCACCACATTGGCATCGGCATGTTCCAGGGGAACGAGGGCAATGTCTCGAAGGTCAAAAGGAAGTTTCTGATCGAGCTGTTTCAGCAGTCCCTCCACGATGCCAAACGCCTTGCTGTTTCCGGCCACAACCAGGGAACTGGTGCGGGCATCGACCGTAATCACCGGCCGGTCGTCTGGACGAAGTGCGGTGGCCCGGGGACCGTTGTAAAGCTCGGTCAACACCTTCTGGAGCGAAGCGGGATCCGCATGTTCCAGGGGATAGATGCGAACGCTCTCGAGACCCGAGGCGGATGGAATGTCCAATTGATCGATGACATCGGCGATGAGCGGGAGGTTATCGCTTCTGGCGGCAACAATCAGGATATTGGAAGGATCGTCGGCCTGGATGGTGAGCGCCGCTCTTGCCTTGGGGATGGCATTTTGTTGCGGGTGTTCTCCTTCCCTGGCCGTGCGCAACCGGGTGATCTGGGTGGCCAGGCCTTCGGTTCCAGGAACTGGTGGGCCCTCGGCAAAAACCGATTGCAGCATCGGAACCAGTCGGGTGGCCGAGGCATGTTTCAGTCGGAAGAGACGGACTTCGGTCACGAAGCCGGCAATCTCACGATCCATGTCATGCACCAGCTTTTGAGCGAGGATCAGTGTCTCCGGCTGTCCGGCCAGGATGAGGGTGTTGCTCCGGGGATCGATGGAAATGTTCAACGGATGCACCAGCGCCTTGCCTTGATCGGCGGGTTCACCCGGCGGTGTGCCGGGATTGGTGGTGGCCAACTGCCGCCCCTGATTGAAGATCGTGTTCAGGGTGGCAGAAACGGTGGTGGCGTCGGCATGGTCCAGAGGGACCAGCCGGACTCCGACCCCATCCAGGACCGGCACGGTATCCATCAACTCCACCACGGCAGCGAGGGCACGGACATTTTCCGGAGTGGACGTCACCAACAACCGATTACCACCGGTGGGGCCTGCGGCAGGATCGGGAGAAATTTTGATGGGGCGCGACAGGTCCAACAACAGGTAATTGCCATCGTCATCCAGGATTTTGAGCCGGCGGATTTGTTCCTGAAGTTCAAGCCCCTCGGCGGTGGATTCACCCGCCGGTCCCGGTTTGACCATCCCCTGAAGGACGGATGCCAGTTGAGAGGCATTGGCGTGCTTGAGGGGAAGAATGCGAACCTCGGCCTCGACGTTGGCGGAGGGTCGGTCGAGCGAGTGAACGATTTTTTCAACCTGATCGGCGGCGGAAGCGCGGGCAAAGATAACGATACCACGCGACCTGGCATCCAGGGTGACGGTCGCTGTATCGCCCGGGCGGGTCGCATTGAGCTGGGTCACCATCTGTTGAACCATCGGCAAGATTTTTTCCGGCGGAGCGTTGGTCAGTGCCACCGATCGGAACTCCAGCTGGGTGGCCTGACCTGCGTTGTCCAGCTGCTTGATCAACGACTCCATCAAGGCGAAATCGGTCGGGCGCGCCCGGACGATCACACTGCGCGTCCGGGGTTCAGCCACCACGGTGATGCGGGGCTTGACGGTCTGGACCGTGGGGGGCTGCCCGGGCTGCTGCGGTGCGGCGACCGGGTCCTGGCGAAGTAATTCCGTCAGGGTCCGGGCGACGATCAACGGGTCGGCATCGTGAATGGCAAACAACCGGAATTCCGACTCATTGCCGTAAAAGTTAAAGGACAGCTCACTAATCAACCGATCCACGGCATCCAATTCCTGTCCCGGTCCGGAGAGGATGAGGGCGTTGGCGGTGTGATCGACCGCGATGACCACCTCCGGCGAACCGGTGACTTCGGTGGCAGGCGGGACCGGGGAGTTGGTGGAGGAATCCGCACCGGGTCTTGCCCCGTTGGAAGGTGAAGACGCCGGGGGTGCCGTGACCTTCTCGGTCACCCGCAGGGGAGTTCCCGACACCTGGGGATAAATGTCCCGCAGCATAGTGGCCATCTGTTCCGCCGCCACATGATCGAGCGGTCGCAGCCGAACCTGGATGGCGGCGTCGCGTCCCGGGCGGTCCAGCTGCGCCACAAGGTCCTGAATTTGCGCAAGGTCACCCCGGCGGGCACTGATGGTCAGGGAGTTGTTGGACGAATCCGGCTCAATGACCGGGCGCAGTCCGCGTGGACGATCTTCGAAGATGGCCTCCAATTTGGAGGCCACATCGTAAGCCTTCGATTTTTTAAGCCAGACGAATTGAACGTCGCGATCGGATCGTTCGGGGGCCTTATCGAGCGAGGGCAGCACCTTTTCGACGACGGAGAAGTGGGCGCGGGTGGCCGAGATGATCAGACTGTTGGAATGCTCATCGACCGAAACCGTGGCCGCGGGAACCTGCCGCTCTCCACCGGCCGTCCGGGCCCGCAGATTGCGGCTCACGGATTCCAGAAGTTGCAGAAGGATGGCGGACACTTCCTTCGCCGTCCCATTCTCGAGCTTGTAAATCCGCACCTCGATGTCCGTGGAGCCCGCCCCATCTTGATCCAGGTCACGAACAATCTTCATGACATCCTGTACGGCGTTGGTGGGACCGTTGATCAAAAGACTGTTGGAACCGGGCACGGCCGTGACACTCACGCGCCGGGCGGCGGAAGGTATGGCCCGATTGCTGATGGTCTTGTTGACCGCCTCGGCGAGATCCTCGGCGTGACCGCGATTGAGGCGAACGGTCTGGATGATGTTTTCCCCCTCGGGTCCAGGCTGATCGAGGCTCTTGACCAAATCCTCCACCCGTCCGAGCAGCGACGAGGGACCATCGACCACGAGGGTGCGGTCATTGCCGCCCACGCTGACCATCAGCCGATCAGCAGGTTCGGTGCTGGCCACCTGCCGGGCGTAAACCTGGGAAATCATGGTGACCAGAGAAGCCGCCGAGGTCCGGGTGAGCGGAAGCACCCGCACCAGGCGTCCACCGGAGTCGCCGGTTTTTTGCAGCACCTCCGCGATCTGGGCGAGGGCATCCAGCTGCTTCTCTGTCCCCGCCAGGATCAGCTGATTGCTGGTGGCGTCCCCCAGAATGAGCGGTTCGGTGCTCCCCAGCTGGGGATTGTTGCGAGCCTGGTCTTGATAAACCTGCATTAATTTGGAGGAAAGCTCGGGAACACTTCGTTCGCGCACGGGCAGGACCCGCATCACCCGGTCGGGCTGTGAGCCCAGCGAGGTATCGAGCTGCTCAATGATGACCGAGGCGGACTGGAGCTCCTTCGGATCGCCCGTGGCGATCAAGGTCCGTGTCTTGACATCCGTCACCACGCTGACGCGCTTCTGGGGCCGGCCGTAGGCGTCGTACCGAACCAGGGCGGTGCCCAGGATCTCAACAACCTTCTCGGGGTCTGCAGATTTGAGCTTGAAAACGCGGGTCGAAGCGCTCTGGGCTCCCACCTTGTCCAGCTTGTGAATGAGCTCCTCGACCACGTCGAGTTCATTGGTGGCACCGGTCACGATGATCCGATTTGCGCCGCTATCGGGCAGGATCAAGGTGTCCGCGGCCGGCGCACCCGGACGGTTCCGGGCCTGCTCCTGATAGAGAGTTCGGACGGTGGCGGACAATTCCGCAGCACTGGCGGAGGTCAGGTCATAGATGCGGGTGTCGCGTGCGCTCGAAGCGGTGCTGCCGGTGCGGAGTTGCTGAAGGATCGACTCGATTTCAGCAATGTGATTGGTTCGCCCGGTGACGATAAAACGGGCGTTCTTCGCGTCGGCGATGATTTGGGCATCGGCCAGTTCCCCGTTGTTCTTTCCCCGCCACTGGTCCTGATAAAGCTGCTGGACCAACGGCAGTAGCCGGGCCAGCTCCTCCGGACTGCCGGCCTCGAGCAACCGGGTCTCGCGTGCGGTTTGCGCCACCGAGGACGACTGCAACTCGCCGACGATTTGCTCCACGAGCTTCAACTGCGGTTCAGCCCCGGCAAGAATCAACTGGTTGCTCTCGGGTTCCTCCAGGATCAGCAGGTCCGAGGTGCCGAGATCCGGCTGACTTTTCAGACGATCGTTATACAATTGCCGGACCTTGGGGGCGAACGCGGCGACCCGCCCCTGCTGAAGGGTGAGCACCTTCATCCTGCGTTCCACCTGGGAACCGAGGGATTGGTCCAGCTGATCAATGATCAGAGCCACCCCCTGCAATTCCTTCGGGTCTGCGGTCACGATCAGTGTCCTCGTTTTTGCATCCACCGAGACATTGGCCCGCTTTTGAGGGCGTCCGTAGGCGTCGTAGCGAATCAGCGAGGAGGTCAGGATTTCGGCCACCTTGTCCGGGTCAGCGGATTTGATTTTAAAAACTCGGGCCGAAGAACCCTGGGCACTCACCTTGTCGAGCTTGTGGACGATCTGTTCGACAGCGGTGAGTTCGTTGGTGTCGCCGACCAGGATCAGCCGGTTGCCACCGACGTCGGGTGTGATCATGGTATCGGGCGGGACGGTGCCCAGGCGCCCTTTGGCCTCCTCCAGATAAAGGGTGCGAACGGTGGCCGCCAGTTCGACGGCGCTCGCAGTGGTCAGATCCAGGATCCGGGTCTCCCGGCTTTCCGACCGGGCCTTGCCAGTGCCGAGCTGCTGCAGCAACAGCTCGATCTGCTTCAGGTGGTCAGGGCGTCCGGTAACGATGATACGGCCCCCTTTGGGGTCGGCCACGATCTGGGCATCCGCCGGATCCGTATCCAGCCGGTCCTTCCATTGATCTTGATACAGCTGTTGAACCAGCGGGAGCAGACGTTGGACATCGGCGGCAGAGCCCACATCGATGGCCCGGGTTTCGCGCGGGGCCTGGGTGGCGATGGCATTGACCTGAAGATTCGTGATGATGCCTTCCAGGACCGGCATTTGATCGCCGCGTGCGCTGACCACCAGGCGTCCCGTGCGTCCATCGGTGAGTAATTGTGCGTCCGGCGAACCGAGCTGCGGGCTGCTGGCGAGGCGATCGGTGTAGAGCTGCCGCGCCAGGGGCAGGACCCGCTGGGCTTCGGTGAGCTTGCCCAGATCAAAAACACGGGTTTCCCGTGCGGGACGGCTTTGACTCTCCAGCGTGGAAACGATTTGCCGGATCGCCTCCGCCTGTTCCTCCGTGCCCTGAACAAGGAGTCGTGTGCCGGAGGAATCCCCATAGAGGGTGGCCGGCTTGATGGTCTTCCCCTGTGACTGTTCCTGATAAATCTGGGTCACCCGCGGAAGCAGTTCCGTGGCGGTTGCATTCTTCAGATCGACGGAATGCAGTTCACGAACGCCCTGATCGGGTTTGGCGTCGAGCGCATGGATGACCGTCTCCACCTGGGCCATCAGAGACGGAGAGGTCAGGACGATGAGCCGGTGGGATGCGGGCTCGGGTGTCACACTGAGCACCCCGGACAGGTTTCGTCCCGGGTTTTGAGCGGCGAAGACCTTTTGAGCAAGGGCCGCGACCGCATCCGCATCGCCCTTGACCTCAAAAATCCGCAGGACGCGCTCCTTGGAAGTGGATTCGCCATCGAGCTTTTCGATCACCGACTCCGCATCCTGCAAATCCGAGCGGGTGCCTGAGACGATCAGGGAATTGGATTTCTCATCCGCCGTCACGGTGACCCGCCGGATGGGTAATCCGCGCGCATCGTAGCGCATCATCGCGCTGGAAACGATCGGGGCGAGGACGGAGGCCTCGGAGGCGCTGAGTTTAAAAACCCGCGCGCCAGGGGCCTGCTGAGGGGAATTGTCGAGCCGGGCGACGAGCGCCACCAACTGTTCCACCTCATCATGCGGACCGGTGACAACCAGCCGGTTGGCCACCGGGTCGGGAACGACCTTGGACTGGACGACGTAATCCGTCCCCTTCTGGTCCCTCAGAAGCTCGAGGAACAGATTGTTGACCATGGGGGTGAGCGAATTGGCATCGGATGATTTGAGCTCGATGACCTTGAGTTCCCGCTGACCGGAGTCCCCCCGCGTATCCAACTCCTGGACCATCCGCCAGGCCGACTCCACAGCGGTGGAGGAACCGGTCAGGATCAGGCTGTTGCTGCGGGGATCGACCTGCACGCGCACCTGCTGGGACTGGGCGTTCATGCTCTTTTCCACCAACCCCACCAGTTCCGTGGCAGATGCGGACTTCAACCGAACGACACGGGTCTCTTCGCGCACCGCCTGCTTCTCCGCTGGATCCAACTGCCGGATGATGGCTTCCACCCGCTGGATTTCTGCGCTGGAACCGCTCACCATGATCCGGTTGCTCCGCGCCTCTGGAATCAGCGTGGCCGGACCACCCGCCGGCTCAGAAACGCCCCGCAGTTGCTCCTGATACAATTGTTGAACCAGTGGCGTGATTTCGGCCGCCTTTGAAGCAAAGAGATCGACACCGTGAAATTCGCGCGGGGCTGCCGTGGCCGGAGTGACGTCGAACTGCTGAATCAACGCCCGGATTCGCTCCTGATCCGCAGGCAGGGCCAGCACGATGATCTGCTTGCCGGTCGGGTCGGACATCAGGGTGGGTGCCGGCTGCCCGGGGACGGTGAGTTGTCCGGCCAGTTGAGTGACCAGAGGAAGGATTTCTGCGGCGGACCGGGAGCGGAGCGGCAGCAGCACCAACTGGCGCTCCGCCTGGACCGGGGCGATATCGACCACGCCAATCACCGTTTCAATCTCCTTGAGTTGTTCATCGGTGGCGGTCACCAGCAACCGGTTGTTCGGGGCGTCGGCCACGAGCGACGGCTTGGAAATCCCCGCAAACCGGCGATCCGCCATCCGCTCGTTCACCAGGCTCTGAAGATTCGGCAGAACCGCCTCGGTCCGGGTATTTTTCAGGACGATGACCTTCAAGTGACGGACCTGGGCGGGGGTCTTCTCGAGGCGCAGATCCCGGACCAGCGACTCGATCAGGCTGAGATTCTCCTGACTGGCCGTCACGATGAGCCTTCCAGATTCCGAATCGGCCAGGATTCGGGCGCGGGATGCGGCACCATTGACTCCATCGCCAAGTTGATTCTTGTACAGTTGTTCCACCAGGGGCTGAAGACGCCGGGCTTCGTCGGTGGTTCCGACGTCGATGAACCGCGTCAACAGGGGTGTTGGCTGGGTGCCACCACTCTCCAACTGGGAAACGATGTCGCTGGCCAGTTGCACATCCCCCGGTGAACCGGTCACCACCACACTCTGGCTGGCGGCGTCATGGCTGATGCTGGCACTCGTGGTCACCCGCCCGCTCTTCTCCCGGCGTGTGAGGGCCTGTTGAAGGATGGCGACCACGTTGGTGGATTCGGAAGTCCTCGGACGGAAGATCCGGGTCACCTGAACGGTTTGCGAGCGGACGGGAACGGTTCCGTTTTCAGGCTCTCCCCCGTTGATCACGGCACCCTTGTCGACCCGGAGGATCAGCTGCTCGATCTGTTCCAACTGGCCGGGAACGGGGGCGGCGACAATCACACGATTGAGGACCGTGTCGGGAATCACCCTGGCCTTGGTGGCGGCCGTGCTCGCGGTCTCCCCCGGCGCGGCGACACCGGGAACCGCCTGTCGAATCAAACTGGCCAGTTCATCGGCTTTGATGGATTGCGGATAGTAGATCCGGACATCTCCGCCGGTCCCATCCTTCTGTTCGAACTTGTTAACAAGCTCCTCGGCCAGTGAGAGGCGCTCGGGCGGACCGAACAGGAGCAGGGTCCGGGAGGCATCATCGTAGACCGATGTCAGGTAATCGTTGGGGTCCGGCGGCAGAACCTCCATCGCCTTGGTGTTGGGATTGAAGGTCGTCCGTTTGGGTGCGGTGCTGATGCCGAAGGTCCGGTTGATCAAGTCCGAAACAATCGCACCGGAGGCGTGCAGCAGGGTATACGTCTTCATCTGGCGATCGGCCGATTGTTCGGTACCGATGGTGGCCAGGAGGGTCCGGATGCGTTGGATGTTGGCCAGACGGTCCGTAACAATCAGGCCCCGTCCGCGTCCGAGAGGGGCAATCGAACCGGCACCCGATAACATGGGCATGATCGATTCCGAGGCCTCGCGCGGGTCCAGGTTGTTGATATCCATCACCACGGTGACGACCTCCCCGGGCCGGACATCGCCGGTGGCTTCGGTGCCGCGAAGTATCTTGAGAGGCAGTGACGGAAGCTGCTTGAAGGGGACCAGACGAAGATTGTTGCCGTCCTCAACCAACATCACACCGCGCATCGACAGCATCAGGTTCAGCGTGTCCAACGCCTCACCATAGGTATATGGCTTCGGATCATCGTAGGTCAGGGTGCCCACCACGTTGGTGTCGGCAACCAATGGCTTGCCGGCCATCTGCGCAAAGCGCTCCACCACGTCGGAATAGGGGATTCCGTCGAATTGAAACCGGATGTTCCGATCAACGCCTTTGGTGCGGGAGGGCGCACCACCCACCACAACCTCGGTGCGGAGGACGGGTGCCGGATTCGAGCCCACCGCAGCCGTGGCCGTTGCCGGGCCGGCAGCGGGGGACGGGGAAACCGGGGCCGCGGCTGGCACCGCGACTGCGGGCGCGGCATTGGAAACTGCGGCTACGGTCACTCCCGCATCCAGGGGCGGTAGAACGGCATCTTCGGCGGCGAGGCCGGTCCGGATGGCGGCGACGGCCATGCAGGCACCGAAAAGCAGGGGGTTGATTTTCATGAATGGAAAGTGGTTGGGAACGCGGTTACAGCGGGTGAACGAGGGCTGGCGGCAGGTCGGACGGAGCGAGCTTGCGCTTATCCGCAAGAGTGCGTCCGCGTTCGATCGCGAAATAGTCGGCACCAATCTTCAAAATCATCCGGCTGGACGATTTCAACTGCGGATTGTCGGGGCGCGGAAGGGTTCGATAATCCACCATCACCAACGTGCCGCCTTCCAAGGCATCGCCGGGGTGGTAAATATGAGTTTTTTGAGCTGTCATGTCACGGATATGCACCTCGGGAACACCCTCCCATTCGGAGAGCGAGACAATGCGAAACGACTCGGGTCCCGGCGGAGCCGCCGGCCGTTGACCCGCGGGGGTCGACGGCGCGGGTGAAGCGGGAGGCGGGGGTGGACGGCGGATGTACGGTCGAAGTACGTCCCGTGACACAATGGAATTGAGCAGGTGCCGTTCAGACGATTCCAATCCCAGACCTGCAACGAGATTGGTGCGGACGACGTCCGGCGCCGGGTCGATCACGAGGGTCAGGTAACGGAATCGAACCCGGACCACGCCGGGAGAATCACCCCGGGTCACGGCGAGGTTTTCGGTACGGTGGAGCCACGGCGACTGATTGAGGGTGAACAGCAGATTCACCACATTGGACAACGACCCATCGCCCTGGACATTCCAGCCGATTTCACTGGCACCCCTGATTTTTCTGGGACCGACTGGCAGCCGGGTGAAATCGGATTCCGCCAGTCCGGCCTGAATGATCTGGCGGGTCAGAAGTTCTCCCGACTGGGCGCTCGCCTGGTCGATGGAATCGGCGAAGGTCCGCTGGGTGATCGATTTCAACCGGTCCTCGGCGGCAAAATAGGCGCGGCGTTCCGATTGAATCTTGGAGATCTTTTCCCGGGCCGTGGCAATGCGCTGATCCAGGACGTGGAGGGGTTGGGAAATGAGGGCTCGAATCCCCCAAAGCACCACGATCAGGCCCACGACTCCGCCGATGGACGCGGCCAGGATTTTCTCGCGCCGATTCATCCCCCACCTCCTGGCCGCCGGTAGGCGGCGGGCTCCAGCGACATGTCGTCGGACGGGCGGGCCGGTGGTTTGTATTTCTGCAAATCGATCCGCAGGTTGTCAGGCACGATGAGTTCCACGGCGGAGCGAAACTCATATCCGAAACGGTCGGCCCCCGGATTGATGGCCAGAGGCTTGACGTCGTAACCTGCTGAGCGGAGCTGTTTGTCGAGCCGGGCAAGGGTCTCGCCGCTTCGGGCCTGGACGCCCAGTTGAATCTGTCCCTGGCCGCTGACCGCCATCGAATTGAGGTATACTTCCTCGCTCGATGGCAGGATGGAGGTGAGGTAGGCGTAATGCGCCAGCCAATCGCGGCCCCCTTTGACCCATTCGTCGACACTGGCGGCCTGTTGGGACATCCGGCGATAGGTCGGGCGCTTTTTCTCCGCGTCTGCGAGCTCCAGATTGACCGCCTCCAGCACCTTCTCCCTGCGCTGCACCAGCCAGGAGCGCAGGCCGAGAACGCCGATCAGCAACACGGTCGCAGTGGCCGCCCCGGCGAGGATTCGGATGCGCCCCATGTCCCGGGGAACCGCCGGGCGTTTGGGATTCAGAAAGTCAAAGGGCAGCCTCTGGGCATCCACCATTCCAAATGCCAGCCCGATGGCACCCGTCGAACCGGTTGCCGCATCCGCCGCATCCGCCGGCAGCTGCAGGCGTTCAGAAGGAGCAAGAAGGGTGCAGGGTGTCGAAAGGCGACTGGAAAGTCGGGCGACCACCTCCGCCTCCGCACCCGTCGCACCGGTGACCACAATCTTGGAGACCGGCGGATTGGCTTCCAGTCCGGCGTAGGCGTGCAAGCTCCGGACAACTTCGATCACCGCCGCCTGAACCAGATGTTCGGCGATGGTGCCCGGTGCGGCCACCGAACCGCCTTCGGCCGGGGGACGGACCGCGGCCCCCCGCGAAAACAGGAGGGAGTGACGGGAAATAATATCAATTCCAACCTCGTCGGGACGCAGGGACACGAGGGTGAATGCCTCATCTCCGTCGGCCACATGGCAGGCCTCGACACAACGGGCATTGGCGTAGGGCAGGAGACCCAGCGCGGCGAGGGGAAAACCGGCGGCCTCGGCCAGTCGCAGATAGAAATCAACCACATCCCGCTTGACGGTTGCGACCAGCACTTCCAACCGGGGAGCCACCGCCAGCGCCTCCCCCTTCACAGCACCATCAACGCGCTCATTGGGGGTGAAGACCTGACGCCGAACCTTGAAGTCAATCACCGCTTCATCCACACGAAACGGAAGATCCTTTCCCACCTGCAAGTGAACCAGCGAGGCCAGCTCAGCCAGCTTTTCAATCACCGGGACGGTCATCGACCGCAAGACAACCCGCGCGCGCGGAATCCCCATGACGGCCGTTTCGGGGCGGATACCAGCCCTGGCCAGTGCCTTGGAAATGGCAACACCAAGAACCACGGGATCCGTGCGATCGGCGTCCGCGGCCAATTCCAGGGGAAGTGCCGCCAACCGGAGGATGCGATCACGCGGCCCAGCCTGGGCAACTCGGAGAATATTGCCGTCCAGATCGAGCGCAGTGACGAACGTCACAGGGCGTTTCCGACGGTCCCGACGCCATCGCCGCAAGCGACCCCAGCGAACCACCAATTGGCGAAGTCGATTACCCATGAGGAATGAAATTCAATGCCGGTTTGCCAGGGCGAAAAAGCAGGGCCCGGTCCCCGCTGCCCGCCGGCGCGTTGGTCCCTTCGCCGCCGGGGCGAAAGGGAAGCCCGAGGCGGGTCAGGTCCCGAAGATAGGTCACCTTGGGCTGACGCCCGGCGACGTCGATGGAGACCTCGGCCACGCGATAGCGTCCCGACGGCATTCCGTATCCCAGGACGAAAAAGTGAAACTGGGAGGCGCGGCAGGTCAGGGAAGGTGCCACCGCCTTGAACCTATCGGCATCCATCACCCCTTCCCGAAGCAGCCATGCGAGGGAAACGCGGCGCTCAGGGGAAAGGGCTGTCCGGGTCGAAACAATGGTTTCAGCCAGAGGCAGGTCAATCCCAGGCAGCGTCGCCAGGACGGTCGCGGATGCAGTGTTGACGTTGATGCGGCCATCATGACGGTCATCCGAGCCCGTCGTAAAGCCATCGAGCAACCACGGCAGGTTTTCGGGCTGGATTCCCGACGGAAGTTCCACTTCCACCCCCAACTCATTCGTCGCATGCATCGTGGCACCCAGCAAATCGACCGGATGATTCCATTTCATCCGCGCGGCGCGCGCCGCCTGGATAAAGGCGGCAAAACCCGGCGGTAGATTGGTTTCGGGAAGGGATGCACGGGGATTATTGAGATCGACGCGGGGCCTGCCCGAACCGGTCGACTCCGGATCCCAGGAGTTCACGGTGAAGTATTGGGCGATGCCCCGATCCAGCCGCCCATCGTGATTGTCGGGCGGAAAATGCTCGTTGCCATCGTCTTCGTTGGGATCCAGATGACCATTCAGATTCGCATCCTCCCCAAACCACAGCGTCCGCGACATCCCCGGAACGAGTAGAACCTCGTCGACGGTGGACAAAAGACCGTGGCCCTGGGTGGGAGAGGGCGAAAGGTCGTTACCCATAAAGTCGGTCCCGGATGGCGCACCCATAGATGTCGGCAGGACGTTTTCGACGTTCGAATCGGCGACACTCCCACCGGATTCACCTTCGGGACGGTTGGATGTTGTCGGTCCCGTCGCAACGAACTGGCGCAAAGCCTGAGCCATTCCCGCAGTCATCCGTGGAATATGGGAAAGATCCGCGGACCCGGGGCTGTTGAGATTGATCCGGGCGGCTTCGTCCGACAATCCGTACCGGAGTTCGACCGCATCGCCGCTGCCTGACGGGGAATAGATGGTGAAAAACCAGTTGTCTCCACCATCGTCGAAGACAGGGCGATCGCGGAAGATCGCCGGATTATCCTGCCAGTCGGTCGAACCCACGGGAGCAACCACGGCAATCTGGATGGCAGCCTGAATTCCGCTTAGAACGGTGGCCCAAGCCTGCTCGGTGCCATGACTGGCCTGTGCCGCCATTTCGTCCGCCCGCGACCGAAAGAGGAGACTGACCACCAGCATGGACAACAACAGGATGAACACCAGCACGGCGAGCAGCACAAAGCCGCTCGCACCTTCAATTCCGGCTCTATTGCCGGTCCTGGGCTGGGTCAAGATCATGGGTTGCATCACGGTGCGGTCGCAGGACTCCAGGAGTCCGCGCCGGGCGGTCGCGCCGCTTCTCCTCCGGGCAGGAACACCACCCGACGAAACAGTTCTGACGAATATTCGCCGGCATTTGTCCCTTCCACCGGTGGTTCGCAGGACAATGTGATTTCGACGCCCGCAGGAGGGCTGAAATTCGTCCAACCATCCATCCAACCGGTTCCGTCCCAATAACGAAATCGGACAAATCGAATGGCATCACTGAGAGGATCCGGGCGTCGCGGCAACGCCATTCCCGATCCATTCTCCGACGCACCCGTTGAACGACCGTTATCCACCGGTGCGCTGCCCAATAAACCCGAATTCATGGGTGTTCCTGTTTCCGAACTGAACGGGCGAGGTTTGTGGCTGTCGAGTGGCTCCTCGGTCCGATCAAGACCGGTCACGGTGAGGTTCGTCCCGTCGAGAGCCTGCGTCGCAGAAATCATCACCTGGGTGAGATCAGAACCGCCCACGAGAGCCGAAACAGTCCCTCCCGGCGCAGGCCCCGTCCAGGCTGCCCGTTCGAACCGCATGGCTGTCCCATTTCCGGAAAATGCAGCCGGATCACCAGCATGGGCACGGGCCGTCCGAAGATCGGCGGATATCCTATCGAGGACCAGCCGGACCTGGGCATAGCGATCGGCCTGCCCGAGCACTTGATCGCGCAGGTCGGCGGTCTGCCGGAAAAAGAGAATGGCCACCAACAGCAATCCGGTGGCAATCGCCGTGGCCAGGAGCACTTCAATCAGTGTGAATCCCGGCGAAGTCCGCAGGATTGCCCGTTGAGCCGCAAACGGAGTCGTTGGAATGGCTCGAACCGTCATGGATTTCCCTGTCCTGAAGGCGTTCCCAGGCTTGAAGATGATTTCGACATCCCGTCGCGGACAGCGGATAAAATCTGCCCCAGGCGCTGGACCGACGGTGGATTGAGATGTCGAACAACGACTTCCACCTGTTGCAAATCCACCACACCCGAGTCCGCCCCGGCCATCGGCGCAACGACGATTTCGGAGGTCCACTCCTGCCACGGGGGATCCATTGGTTTTGCGGCTTCAGAAACCGGTGGCCGGACGCCAAGCTGGATTTCCGCAAGAATGGAGGAGGCCAGATTGATTCCATGCAAACCGAGACGCTGTCGTTCCAGGCTGCCGAGGGAGGCGTTCAAGGCTGAAATCATGACCGCTGCGGCTCCGACAAACAGAGCCAGCGCCAGAAGGACCTCCAATAGGACCGCGCCAGCACTTCGGACGTACTTTCCCATGGCGCACGTCCGGTGAAGGGATATGGTCCGGATCAACCTCATGGCGAAACCGGGCGTTGAGAAGCGGTCGGCGGCATCTCGCGATTGATGCCGGGGGCCCACCCTTGGGCCTCCGCTCGTTCGCCCGGGACGGCGTCCTCCACAGGATGCCCATCCGCGTCGAGATCCAACGTGCGCTTCTGAAGGCGCCCCGTGACCCCGGCCAGGGATAAAAGCAGCCGACGCGAATCTTCCGGTTCCTGTGAACCAATGATGACCTCAAAGGAATCGCTGGAACCGTCCGGGTAAAAGGCAACCTGGATCGGACCCACAGGCCCTTCAACGGCAGGGTTTGCAGAGGGAGCAGCTCCCTCAACTGGGCTCCCACGATCGACGGACTTCAGCTTGTCGGCGACAGCAGAATAGCCGTTCCAGCCCACGGAAGGTGAAGCCGGCCTGGCACCCGGCAAACGGACCTCAATGACCTCAATCGATTCCAGAATTTCGTCCAGATAGGATTGCGCTTCCATCAGGGGAACAAACTGACCGGGAGCGCCATAGGGATCGGGCTCCCAGACCAGCGTCACGGGTGCGTTGGTCCCGTCCGACACGCCGGCAACAATGCCGCCAGAAGCCGGCAGGGGCGCGGTTGCAGCTCCCGGTCCGGATGATCCGGCGGGAACCGGCAGGCTTCCCCCGCCCCGCGCAGAGGAAGCCGTATCGAAAACGATTCGCACCTGTCGACCGCTGGAGGCAGCCTGAGATCGGGCAAAGCGAAACAAGGTTTCCAACTGGTCTGCCCCGTGGTCCAGACGCGCTCCACGGGACAGGCTGGAATAGTTGAAAACCACCGAACCCAACAACAGCAACAACAACACCACGGTGAGCAAGAGCTCGACCAGGGTGAAGGCCGCCTCGAACCGATGGCCGCGTCTTCCAGTCCGGAACGAACAACCCATGATGATCTTCATGGATCACGTCCGGACTCAACCGAGCCCGCCGTTACTTGGATGAGGAGGCACCGGACGCATTGGGATCCGTGCTTTCCGGAGAAAGTTTGATATCGTCATCCGTGTCCGGCTGACCATCGGGTCCAACCGAAAAAAGCTTGTAGGGCAAAGCTCCTGCCGTCTCACCCGGACCCGATTTGTCCGCCAACTCGTAGTGGATCTTGTGGCCCCACGGATCTTCAAGGGTCGTACCGGCCTTGACGTAGGGTCCCGCCCAGCGATCCCCCATCTTCTCATTTTCGAAGGTCGGCTTCTTGAGCAGTGCATCCAATCCCCCCTCCTGCTCGGAGGGGTAATGGCCCAGATTCAGCCGGTAGGTATCCAGGGCAGCACCGACCTGTTGAAGCATGACCCGGGTGGTGTTTTTCTCTGCACCCTTTTGTTGGGGCAGAACGAAAACCACCAGAGCTCCAGCAAGGAGCAGGATGATGACGATGACGAGCAGGATTTCGATCAGGGTGAAACCCCCGGATCGAGCCTGGGCCCGGCGCATGGATTGAATTCGCGAAACGGTCATGTTCAATGGTTCAATGGACGGTCAAAACGATAAACACTGATGATAGATCGACGCAGGAACGATGGGCAACCTTCAAAGAAGTTCCGGTCGGGTTGTTCCCACTGCAATATCCTTGGATGCCGGCATCGAACGGGTCCCAAGTCGGCCCCCCTCGGTTTCAGCTTTTCTGTACGAGGGCCTTTAAGTGACGCCGTGACCCGTGCCGGTAAATCGCCGCCCCGATCGCGAGGGTCAGGAGGATCAGCCCACCGACCTTGATGCCATACCGGGAGCGGTCTGCCACCGTGCCGACGGGAACGATTTGCAGGACTAACGACACAAGTGAAACCAGAAATGCCGCCAATGCCCCGAAACGCAATCCCATCCCCGTCGACTGGGGCAATCTGCGGGATCCGAATAGAATCACACCAAACAACAGCAGATACACGACGCAGAGCGCCGCCGTTCCGACTGCCGTCAGCGTTTGCACCGCCTCATCATTTCCCGCACCCACCAGGCTCACCACCCCCATCAACGAGATGGCCACCCCAACCGCTGCGATTCCCTTCGACGGCGTCTGCCATCGGGGATGGAGCGCACTCCACCATGCCGGAAGCAGCCCATCCCAGCCTGCCACCATCGGGAAGCGTCCCGCCAATCCAACCATGATCACACCCGAGGCCACATTGGCATAACTGAACACACCGATCATCACGATGGTGAGGATCCGTCCCACGGTGCCGTTGCCAAATCCGGCGCTGAT
>CAIPFS010000146.1 GCA_903864375.1 uncultured Verrucomicrobiota bacterium | reverse complement strand
GGGCCATCTCCCTCAAGGGAATCCACATGGCCTATGGCAGCAATCAGGTGTACTCCGGCCTCGACCTGGTGGTCGAACGCGGGGAACGAACCGTTCTGGTCGGTCCCAATGGCGCCGGAAAGTCGACCCTGCTGAAAATCCTGGCGGGCGTGCTGGAATTTCAAAAGGGTGAACGGGAGCCCGGACACAATGCCAAGCTTGGTTACTTCAGTCAGCACCGTGGCGACACCCTCAATCCGAATCGGACCGTGTTGGATGAGGTGCTGGCCAGCGCCCCCGCCCTCCGGGAGGACGAGGCCCGGGCCATCCTGGGTTCTTTCCTGTTTAGAAAAGAGGAAATTTATAAACTGACCTCGGTGTTGAGTGGCGGTGAAAAGAGCCGCCTCAACCTCGTCAAGTTTCTGGTCGACCCGCCGAATCTGCTGCTGATGGACGAACCCACCACCCACCTGGACATCCTGGCGGTGGAATCCCTGACCATCGCGCTGGAACGGTATGAGGGCACGCTCGTGTTCATTTCGCACGACGTCCATTTCATCCGCAAGATGGCCACGAAGGTCCTCCATGTGAATGCCGGCAAGGTCCTCCCGTACGCCGGTGGATATGACTACTATCTCGAAAAGACTGGGGCCCTGGGCCAGGGACGTGCGGCGCTGACAGCCGGTTGAGTTGTCTCCAGCTCCACCGGGTCAAACGGTTCCGACCTCCCGTGAAGACGCCCACCTCCGCCGGCCAGCTGGCTTCCCGGGTTGTTCATCTCCTTCGACTGCTGCCGCTGGTGCTGGTCGTTTCCGTGTTATCCGGTTCGGCCAGCGCACTCTTCCTGGTTGCCCTGGAGCAGGTGACCCGCCTTCGCTTCGCTCATCCGTGGCTCCTCTATCTGCTGCCGCTGGGCGGTCCACTCATCGTCTGGCTGTACCGGCGTTGGGGTTCGGGCTCCGAACGCGGGACGAATCTCATCCTGGACGAAATCCATCAGCCCGGTGGTGGAGTGCCCTTTCGGATGGCTCCGCTCATTCTCGGCACAACGCTCCTTAGTCATCTGCTGGGTGGCTCTGTCGGGCGCGAGGGCACCGCGGTTCAAATGGGCGGGGCCATCGCCGGTGGTTTCCTTGACGGGTTCCGGATTCCAAAATTCCTGCATCAGCCGGTGCTGCTGGCCGGGGTCGCGGCGGGATTTGGCTCCATTTTCGGAACGCCGCTGGCCGGGGCGGTCTTTGCCCTTGAGGTGCTCACCCGGGGCCGCCTCGTTTCCGAGGCGCTGATCCCGTGCCTGATCGCCGCCCTGGTGGGAGATTTCACCTGCACCGCCTGGGGCGTTCATCATACCCGGTATGCCATTGCGGCAATCGAATCCCCTTCCCGGTTTTCGTTCGGTCATCTCGATTTGCTTCTCTTGGGAAAGGCCGGCGCTGCCGCCATCGCCTTTGGGCTTGCCGCAGCCCTGTTCGTCTGGACCAGCCATCAGGTCCACCACATGTTTGTGACCCGGGTTCGGCAGGTCTGGCTGAGACCCCTGCTGGGAGGCCTGGGCGTGATTCTCCTGACTGGGATCCTGGGCGACCGCTCCTATCTTGGTTTGGGTGTGACAAGTCCAAATGCCGGGGATGTGACCCTGGTTTCCTGCTTTCACGAGGGCGGTGCCTTTCCGTGGAGCTGGCTCTGGAAACTGATCCTGACCGCGCTGACCCTCGGCTCGGGGTTCAAGGGCGGGGAGGTGACACCGCTTTTTTTCATCGGAGCCGCGTTGGGGAATGCACTCGGCGTTGTTTTCGGTGTTCCAGCCGACTGGCTCGCCGGACTCGGAATGGTGGCGGTGTTTGCCGCTGCCAGTCACACGCCACTGGCCTGTACGCTGATGGGGATCGAGTTGTTTGGTGCCGGACCGGCGGTGTACCTGGCCATGGCCTGCACCGTGGCGGCCTATGTGAGCGGACCCGGTGGCATTTACAGTGCACAGCGACCACCGCAGTCCTGAATCCGTCCATGGGGTGATCACCCCATGGTGGAAAGTCCGTAGCTGCGGTATCACGGGTGGTGGTGGGTTATAACCGACTTACTATCCTCCAATAAATACCATGAACGCCTCCGACTCGACACTCGCCGCCCATCCAAAACCGAATCTGGGGGGCCGGGGGACCTTGTTTTCGATCATGGCCGCCGGGATATGGATTTTCCCCCAGGTTGTGACGGCCCAATTGACGGTGAATCTTGGTTCAGCCACCGGTTTTGGCGTTCTGGCCGGATCAACGATCACCGACGTGGGTGGCATCTCATTGGTCACGGGAAATGTCGGATTGTATCCCGCTGCCGGTTCCGCCATCGGACTGACCGCCGGGCAGGTCCTTCACGGTTCCATCTTCAAATCCGAAACCTCCGGGCCGCTATTAAACACCGCCCAGATCGACCTCACGTCGGCATACAATGACGCAGCCGGACGAATTCCCACGGTCGATTATGGTGCGGTCGATAATCCCCTGGGCGGCCTGACCCTTTTTCCAGGCGTCTATCGATTCGGCCACGCCGCCACGGCCAACTTGATCGGCACTCTCACCCTTGATGCCCATGGAGTGGTCAATCCCGTCTGGATCTTTCAAGCCACCTCCGATTTTATCACCGCCGCCGGGGCTCCAGGAAGCCCTGCGAGCCAGGTGGTTTTGATTCACGGCGCCCAGGCGCAAGAGGTCTTCTGGGCGGTGGGAAGTTCAGCCACCATCGGAACCTATTCCGATTTGGCCGGTACCATTCTGGCTGATCAATCCATTACCTTGGGAACAGGTGCCCAACTGGAGGGAGCGGCATTGGCACGGATTGCCGCGGTAAACCTGAACGACAGCCTCATCACCAACCCTCTCGCCGTACCCGAACCGCAAGGCGCTGCAGTGTGGGCAGGTCTTCTGATGGCCACCGCACTGGCTCGCCGGGGGTTTCTTTCGCGTTCAGGGCGGACTTCTGCAAGTCCTGGTTCCTGTCCGTGACAAGTGGTCATTTCCCCGGTTTCATGGGGCGCGTGATTTCAACCCGTCGCCTGATCGCTCTTCTTTCGGCTCTCGCCGGATGCCTGACCGTCTCCGCAGCTGAGGAAAAGACGTTTCCGCTCCCGTCCGGTCCCGAAACAGACGGACTGTTTCAAAAGGTCATCCTCGATGCGGACCATGATGTCGACGGGGACGGTCGGATCGATGACACATTGGTGGATGTGATGGAGATAGCCGTGGCCCGCGACGGTCGGGTGTTCCTGGCCGAACGCGCGGGGACCGTCAAAGTCCTGGCATCCACCGGCAGCCACGCGGAGCCGATCGGACACATCGAGGTGTTTACGGGATTGGAGGACGGTTTGCTCGGTCTGGCCCTCGACCCGGATTTCATCCGGAATCACTGGCTGTATGTGATGTATTCCGACCCGGTGACGGTGACGAACATCGCCGGCCTGAAGAGTGGCGAAAATCGGGTGGCGCGTTTCACCGTCACCGATGGAAAGCTGGACCTGGCTTCGGAAAAGATCCTGGCCCGGGTGACCACCCAGCGTGATGAATGCTGCCACAGCGCGGGGTCGCTGGCGTTTGACCCGCAGGGAAATCTGCTGGCCTCCACCGGCGACAACACCCATCCCTTTGGGGATTCCGGGAGCTATGCACCGCTGGACGAACGGGACGGACGGTATGGCTTCAATTCATTGAAGTCCGCCGGCAATGCCAATGATCTGCGGGGCAAAATCCTTCGGATCAAACCGCAACCGGACGGTACCGCGACCATTCCGGCGGGAAACCTTTTCCCGGTGGGCACGCCGAAGACACGTCCTGAAATCTTTGTGATGGGGTGTCGCAATCCGTTTCGCATCGCGGTCGACCAGCGCACAGGATTTGTCTATTGGGGGGAAGTGGGACCCGATGCCGGCGGCCCCAACCCGGACCGGGGACCGGCTGGATTCGACGAGGTCAATCAGGCGCGCCGGGCCGGCAATTTTGGCTGGCCGATGTTCATCGGTGACAACCGTCCTTATGTGAATTGGGACTTTGCGACGGGCAAGACGAACTTCACCTACGACCCGGAACATCCCCGGAATACCTCACGCTACAATACGGGCCCTGAGGAATTGCCGTCGGCCCAGCCGGCGTTTATCTGGTATCCCTATGGACCCTCCACCCGCTTCCCGGTGGTGAACGGGGGTGGAGGTCGGACAGCGATGGCCGGTCCGGTCTACTATTTTGATGAGAAGCTGGATTCGGCAAAGAAACTTCCCAAGGAATACGACCACACACTTTTCATTTACGAATGGTCGCGCAACTGGGTGATCGCCGTACATCTGGATGACAAGGACCAGATTGCAAAGCGATCGGATGGCTCATTGGCCATGGAGCGGTTCTGCCCGAAAATGACCTTCCGTCGTCCGATGGATCTCGAGCTGGGCCCCGATGGCTG
>CAIPFS010000145.1 GCA_903864375.1 uncultured Verrucomicrobiota bacterium | reverse complement strand
TGGAACCGAGCCCCCCAATCGTATGCCTACCTTGAGCCCCAACGGGGCGTTCCAATCCCAGCCCAGGGCAACGCCCTGGGTTGAATCCAACCCCCAATTGAGCCCTGAAAGGGCGGCCCAAACGAGGGCTCAATCCCGCGCACGTTTGCCCATCCACCCTTGTGGTTGGTACAAAACATCGAACCTGCCGGGAACGCCATCGCATCCCATTTTATGGGAGATAGGTCTGGGATTGATCGGCCGCCCTTTCAGGGCTTCGATGATTGGGGGCCGTTGACCCAGGGCGTTGCCCTGGGCTGTCATTGGGGCGCACCGTTGGTGCTGAAACGGAACCCATTTTCAAAGGAGAGCGTGGAGGAGGGCACGAGGCAAGCGGGGCGGCGCCCCGGCGGTTGGGAATTCAGAGCGAAGCGATGGCAACGCGGTGAGCTGGCCGGGTTTGGTGCCTATCTGCTGAGGCAGCCGGAAAAGAAGCTGGCCGAGTGAAGGACTATCGCGCCCCAGCGCCGGATGAGATCGGTAGATTCTTTAATCTCGCCTCAACGTCAGAACGGGTGCGCTTGAGGGGGTAAAAATTACTCCGAATGGTCACAATCTGGCCCTCTCCTCCATCGGGCCAGAATGATCTTGCTTCAACCAAGAGCATGTCCTGCTGCATTCCAGCCTTCCCACGATAAGAAAATGCTCCGTTCGTATCGATCTTGTTCTTTACGGTCTCCAAATTGATCAGATATAGATCGCTTCGGCTTGGCCAGAAAAATATCCTGATTCCATTTTCGGGAATATATTCAGGCACCAAGGTCGAAAGACGTTCCGGCAGGTTGCCATTGTGGTCATCGGCAAAGTTTCGAATAGCTGATGCCACCTGAACTGCATTCGCACGACGCTTATTTTGGTCTGTCTGACGCTTTATAGCGAAATGCCAAAATATGTCTTTAGCGTTAAATGCAATCGCAAGTGCAAGAACAATTGAGACCACAATGAACACCTCACGCCTTGATTTCCATTGGGAAGATGCATTCCGCTCGATTTTACTCATGTGCGTCTGCCCGGTTTTTTCACCAGTGTTGCCTCTTTTCAAGAGTCTCCGAGGATTGTCTCCAAAATCAATCATCAATGCTCCTGGGAGCAATTCAGGCGCATCGAAGACCTGCCATCCATTGGCATCTTTCAACCCTTATTTGTCGTGGTACCAGGGTTCGATCCCATCAACATCAAGCCCCTCAACGACAGAGTCCCCTCCCCTCGCACACTTCATCCTGGCTGATGATTCCGCAGATTCACAAAACCTTTTCACCGGTTTCTGAGTTGAGTCGATGCAGCTACCCAGGCCCATTTCACGGTCCTTTCCGCGCTGCGACACGGTCCACTTCCGGCCTTGGGGGCGTGACTGCGGGCAGGGTTCAATCCGGCAACAGTCATCCAGCGTTCCTGCGGTTCACGGTCTGAAATCCTGGACGTTTCATCCCACACCAATGGGGGTCGGTGCCGGGGTCCCGCGGTTCCCTCACATGGACACCGGTGGTTCTGGACCTAGGTTTCCAACCGGACGCAATCGTCATGGAACATCCCATCATTATTCAAGGCGGCATGGGGGTTGGGGTCTCGCGCTGGCAACTGGCCCGTGCGGTCTCACTCCACGGTCAGCTCGGTGTTGTTTCGGGCACCGCACTCGACGTAACGATGACCCGGATTCTCCAAAGCGGCGACCCGGGTGGGCACTTCCGGCGGGCCCTGGGGTCCTTTCCTTTTCCGGATGTGGCCCGGCGAATTCTGGATTCCTATTTCATTCCGGGCGGAAAGGCTCAAGCCAGGCCGTTCCGTACGGTTCCCCTGGGTTCTGCGGAACCGCCCCGGGCGCTGACCGATCTTGTCCTTGCCGCCAATTTCGCCGAGGTGTTTCTGGCCAGGGAGGGTCACGACGGACGGGTCGGCATCAACTATCTTCAGAAGATTCAGTTTCCGACACTTCCCGCTCTGTACGGGTCCCTGCTGGCGGGTGTCGACTACGTGCTCATGGGCGCCGGAATCCCGATGGCGATCCCCGGAGTCATCGACCAACTCTCCCGGGGTGAGCCGACCCGATTGCGCCTCGATGTGGAAGGCCTGAACCCGGGCGAGGAGTTCCATTCCGTTTTCAATCCGGCGGACTATTGGACCTCACGCCCGCCGCAGCTCAAACGACCCCGGTTTATTGCCATCATTTCCTCAACCGTTCTTGCATTATCCCTGGCTCAAAAGGCGAGCGGACGGGTCGATGGTTTTGTAGTGGAAGGTCCCCTGGCCGGTGGTCACAACGCCCCGCCTCGCGGTGCCCTTCAACTGAATGAGCGTGGTGAACCGGTTTACGGGCCACGGGATCAGCCCGATCTTGAAAAGATTCGAGCCATTGGGTTGCCCTTCTGGCTGGCCGGATCCGAGGCGACCCCGGCCCGACTGGCCGAGGCGCGCCGACGGGGTGCCACCGGGATTCAGGTCGGAACCGCATTTGCCTTTTGTGAAGAATCGGGTATCGAGGCCCGTCTGAAATCCGCCGTGCTTTCCCTGAGCCGTCGTCAAGAATTGGATGTCTTCAGCGATCCCCTGGCTTCACCGACGGGTTATCCCTTCAAGGTTCTGCGATTGGAAGGCACCGTCTCAGAGCCCGACGTCGTCGCCGGACGGAGGCGCACCTGCGATCTCGGCTATCTGCGCCGAGCCTATCGAAAACCGAATGGGCATCTGGGGTACCGGTGTCCAGGTGAGCCAGTCGACGATTTCATTGCCAAGGGTGGCAATGTCGCTGAAACCGTCGGTCGGAAGTGCATCTGCAACGGTCTGACCGCCACCGTGGGTCTCGGACAGGTTCATTCGCAGGGATACCAGGAACCCGCGCTGGTGACCGCCGGCGATGATGCCACCCACCTGGATCGATTCGTTTCTCCGGGGAAGGACAGCTACACAGCCGCCGATGTTCTGGCCTATCTCCTTCAGGCCGCCCCGAACCCGGGTCAAACGAACCAGGGCGGGAATTAACACCGCATTTGCCCATCTGCTGGCAAAAACAGGCGGGGCATTCTTCCTCCACCGGTGAGACCGGTGCCCGTGGTTTTTGGGTCGACCGGCGTGCGTGGTCCTCTACCGTGTTCTGGTGAATTCATTCGGCAAGTGGGCCATCCGGGGAATTGTCGCAGGGGTTGTTCTCATCGGCCTCTGGATCGGCATCGAACGGGCTCGAGGTTGGTGGGGCCTTCGCAGGCTGACCCAGTCACTTGAAGCCTCCGGTCAACCCATCGATGTGGGACAACTGGAACCGACCAACCGCCCGGTCCGGGAACAAAACGGAATGGTCGCCTTGCTGGCGCTGACCAACCAACTCCGGGCGCTTACTAGTCTTCTGGATCATGCCCCACCCCTGGGTCGTGTCGTGCAGCCGGGTTTCGTTGCCCTTCCCCAACAACTCAAAAGATGGCCGATCGACGGCGGCACCAACACCTGGGAAAAATGGGAACCCGAAATGGAGGCGCAACGCGGTTTGTTGGACCAGATCCACCGGGCGTTGGAAAAGCCGGGCTTTGATTTGGGAGTGGATTATCACGGTGGTTTTGATCAGGTGAAAGCCACGGAACTAACCACCATCAAAAACACCGCACGCCTGCTCACGCTGGCCTCTGCCTTGGAGGCTCGTAACCGTCGCCTGGCGGTGGCGCATGTCCACCTGCTCGACACGCTGCGACTGGCGCATCAGCTCCGCTCGGAAAAATGGATCATCACGCAGTTGGTCCGGCGCGCCATCCTGGCCATGGCGTGGAACGCCCAGTTTTCCCTCCTCCAAGAGGAGGGATGGACCGACCTGCAACTGCAGCAGCAGCAACAGGCCTGGCAACGTCTGATGCCCATGAACGATATGATTCAGGCGTTTGAGATGGAACGCGCCGTCAACTTTACTGTCTTTCGCAACATGGCCGCCAATTCTGATGCTCTTCGCAAAGGGCTCGGGGATCCAAAGATAATGTCCGAACTGCTGAGAAACGATGACCCGGAGACATTTCTGGAC
>CAIPFS010000144.1 GCA_903864375.1 uncultured Verrucomicrobiota bacterium | reverse complement strand
CGATTCTTTCCATCCACCAACCGCGGAAGTCCGATGGAATGGTTCAGTTTCCATGCCCCACCCGCGGGCACCCATCGGGTCAGCGTTCGTTCCCCCGCGACCCAGAGGGTGCCGTCGGGCGAGCATCGGAATTCCTGCGGCCACACCCAGGAGGGAAATACGGGGGGTGAAACCTGTCGGAAGACCCCATTCGTCCATTGACCGATGACGGTCGCTTCACCCACCTGGAATAATCCGTAGATGTCGCCCTGCCGGGATCGACAGGTCAGGACGTTGCCAGCCACTGTCACGGCCGGGCTCTCCCGCTGTTCATGGACCGGAACAAACAGGATGGAACTGACCTGCCCAATTCCCTGGCGACGGGACCACAGGGTCGAGTGGTTTCCGAGCAACCCCAGCATGGTCCCGTCAGCCCCCTCGACCACTTTCCATGGAACGTCCGGATTCCTGGAATCTTTGGGAAGAAGCAGTGTTTCCCAGCGTTCGTTTTTAAATTCAGCCAATCCACCGAAGGTGCACGCGATCACTTGATTGGAAGCCCCCGCGAAAATGGAAAGGATGTGGTCCGACGGAAGCCCCGAATCCGTTCCCCACTTTTTCCATTCACCTTTAAAAAGCCGGCCGACTCCGGAAGGCCGGGTGCTGTCGGGCCACGGATCACATCCAAACCAGAGCGCCCCATCAACCCCTTCAACAATCCGGCGCACGCTGGGGCCTGGAAGTCCTTGATCACTCTGGCGCGAGTCAAAGGACCCCTGGGAGTCTTTCACAGTAAAAACCCCGGCCCCTTTATCCGTTCCGATCCACAATTCATTGGACTTTGTCCAGGTGACACAGCGGATGAAGTCGCTGGGAAGCCCGTCTTTGATGGTAAAGGTTTTCCATTGATAGCCGTCGTAACGGTAAAGTCCATCGGATGTTCCCACCCATAAGTTCCAGTCGGGTCCAAAGGCCATCGAGTAGACAAATCGATGGTCCAACCCGGAGGATTCACTAAAGGACTGGATGCTCCAGCTGGGGCCGGAGTCGGGTGGCGGAACGGGTTCCGGGGGCAGATCTCGAAACCCGTCTGCGGCGGCCAGTCGTAAAGAGAAAGAAAGAAATAGGCCCGTCCACAGGAGGAACAGCCATACAATGCCTGAGGGGCGATTCCGACTGGCGATAGAAGGCGTCATTGGCGGGGAATCGTGAACCAAAAGGTGGAACCCTCGCCAAGTGTGCTCTTGCATCCAATTCGCCCTCCCATGGACGTGACCAATTCCCGGCACATCGCCAATCCCAGTCCCAGTCCGGAAACCGGACGATCGTGTGCTCCATCCCCCTGGGTGAACGGGGTGAACAGGCTCTGCAGCTGGTCTTCCGGGATCCCGTCCCCGGTGTCATGAACGGACACCTGAAGTTCCCCCGAATCAAGCGGGGCGATCGCCACCGTGACGCCTCCCTTGTGGGAGAATTTGATGGCGTTCTGGGTCAATTCCTGAAGGACCTGCCGAAGCAATTCGGAATCTCCCGGCAGAGTGATGAAAGGGGATTCTGGAAGGTCCAATTTCAGAGCCAGCTTCTTGCGGTCAGCCGACGGACGCAACTCATTCAGCACTCCCTGGCAGATTTCGACCACGTCCATTGGAGCCCGGGTGGGCCTCGTGTCGCCGCGCCGGATTCGTTCAAATCCAAGGATGCGCTCAATCAGGTTCATCGCTTCCCGGGCGGACGTTTGCAGCAATTCCAGGTACCGGCGCTGCTCCTCGTTGAGCCGGGTCTCCCCCAGCAGGTGGACAAAACCGAGGAATCCGTTCATGGGAGTCCGCAATTCATGGCTCACCGTGGCCAGGAATTCACTCTTCAAACGGTTGGATTCCGAAGCCTCGACCGCCAGTCGGCGCGCCGCATCCATCTGTGAGGACAGTTGACGGGTCCGCTCCAGGACAATTTCCTCGAGTCGTTCCTTTTGTTGGGATAGGACCAGAGTCGCACGGACGCTGGTCACCGCCAGCACTGTGACCGCCATGAAACCCAGAGCCACCAACGGCGCAAACCAGAACTGCTCTTGAATCGGGAGGCCAATCACTCGGACCGGTATTTCGTTGGGCACGGTCTCCCGGTTTCCGTCTTCATCCATGGAAATCAGCTGGAGTCGATGGTGACCAGAGCCCACTCCGGAAATGGGAATGCCGTTCTCCGGCAACGGTTGATTGTCGACCCATGGACCATTATCCCAACGCCAGGAAAAGAGGGAATGGATTGGGGTATTGCCGGGCACCTGCCATTCCACCGCATGGGCACGTATGGGAAGTCGACGTCCGACTTCACCTTCGGATTCCACCGATTGAATCAGAGTCCGGGGAGGGCGGTGACCCGGACTGCGGCGAATCAGGCCACGGGGCGTGCCCACCCACAAGTCATTGTCGGTCCTCGCAACCACGCTGGAGGCATTCACTCCAGAAGGAAGTGAAATCAAATGAGGGACGTATACTTGCGTCGGGTCGATGCAGGCGACACCGTCACTGAACAACAGGTGAAGTGGGGCACCTGGTAATTGCCGTTGGTCCAACACCAGCTCGGAGGAGGGCGTTTCATCCAGGTTGGCCGGAATGATTCGCCATGTCCCTCCGATTAGGAAGCCATAGCCATTGATTCCACCCCCCATGCTGTCGAAGATGAAGCCGATATGGTTCGGGTGGGGCAGGGCGAGGATGGCACTTCCATGGATTCGCGTGTCCTCGATGGGTGCGCTCCAGGACGGCTGCCACTGAAACAGCGTGGAGACGGTTTCAAACCATACGGTATCGTCGGGGGCGACCGTCATCTCCAAGACGTCGCCCAGGCCCGTTCCCGCAAGCGGATAAAAGGCAATCTTTTGACCATCCAGATAAGCAACGGCAAATTGGCCTTGCTTCGACATCAAACCCCAGGTGCCTCCCCGGTGATCGGCCCGAAGTTTTAACAGTTGGTACTCGCTGAGTGCCGTCAGGTCGGGCCGATCCCATCGGCCTTGGTTGAAAATGGCAATGCCGGTGCCCCCGTTGGGGGTCGTCCCCGCAAACCAGGCCCGCCCGCGTGTGTCCGTCTGGAAATGATTGATTTGCTTTAATCCCGTTATTTCGACGGCGATGTCCGATTGAGGGGCGAAAGAGGCTCTCAGCGGATGACCCTCACCCCAACCCCAGACGATGCCGGTGCCGTCTAATCGAAGGTGCGGACCAAATCCTTCGATGGAATGAACTTTGTCATAATCAATGACAATCGACCTTTTATCGTCCGATAGCCATATCCGATGCTGCCGATCGATGAGTCGGCACTTGCCGGAAATCGGGTATCGATGCCAGCCCAAGCCTCCCGGCACCCAGCGATTGAGAATGCCATAGGTGGCAACCCAGAACGATCCGTCGGGTGCCATCTTGAAATCCTCGGGCCAGGCCCATTCCCCCATGATTGCCGGCGAAATCTGTTGAAAGTACCCGTCTTCCCAACGCCCGATCACGGTGCCTTCCGGAGCCTGGATCAGCGCATACACCTCGCCGGTTTTGGACTCGGCCACCAGGCAATTACCCAGGTTTCCCCCGCTCGGGCGCGATTCTTCCCCTGCAAGGTTCCGAAAGCGCAGGGGAATTCGCCGGGAATGGCCTTCCGAGATGGAAAGGATGTCGCTCGTGCGGGTGATCAGTCCGATCGCAACGCCCGTCCGGCCCACAGCCACCTCCCAGGGAGGAGCCCGGTTGTCCTCGATCCGCGGGCGGAACAACGTCTCCCAGCGGTCCCCCTTGAATTCCGCCAGGCCATCAATTGTGCAGGCATAGACCGGTGAATTCGGGCGGGCAGAAATCGTGAAGATATGGTCGGAAGGCAGCCCCTGAGCCTGGCGCCAGTGAGTCCATATGCCATGAAAAAGCCGCGAGACACCCGCCGGAGCGGATTGGTCCGGCCAGGGATCGCTTGCAAACCAGAGTGCGCCGTCCGGAGCCTCGGTGATTCGCCGGACGCTGGGTCCTGCCAGCCCTGAAGTTGAACCCTGAAAATCAAACCGCGTTCCATTAAAAATTCCAGCGCCATGGTGGGTGCCGACCCAGAGGTCCCCGTTCCGGGTCACGGTCACGGAACGGACAAATTCGCTGGGCAGACCGGACTCACGTCCGAAGCGATGCCAGAAATAGCCGTCATATTGATACAGGCCATCCGACGCCGCCACCCACACGATGTCATTCGTCTGGAAGGCCACCCCAAATACCTTTCGATGTTCGAGCCCCGCAGCTATGGCATATTTCTCGACGCTCCATTCCGGCGCCGGGTCCACCTCCGGCAATGCGAAGGAAGGAAGGGCGTCAATGGCGTCCGCCCGGACGGCCCCGCAGGCCCATGGCAATACGTAAAGGAGCTTCCACGCCACGAAAAAAAACCGACAAAACTTCCCTAAAGGAGTGTCAATCACAAATGAGGCTTCGATTAATCGGAGAGTTCCCTACTCCAAAAACTTAATCAGCGATAGAAAAATCCTCGATATCGCCATCTCTTTAATGTCGCCTGAATCACTTTCTCTTCATCTCTGAATAAATGACTGCGGACGACTCTGTTGCCGACTCAGTCCTTCGGCTTCCAGCGATACAACAGGACCTTGGCCCGGTAGTCCTCCTCGACGAAAACGAGGTATTCGCCGTCCTGACGCCGGTGGGCGGTGATGCCCGTCAGCAAATCGATCCAACCCGTCGCTTCCACCCCTCCCACCGTCGGACCCGGTTCGAACACTCCCATCTCTGCCCCATCGGACAGCCGATGGACCCAGATGCGTCCCCGCTCCTTCCACCCTCCGGTAAAGGCGTAATCCCCAGCCACGGCGAGGCATGCCGCCTCCCGTCCGGCCCCTGAAGGAAACGTCACGACCTCGCGATGGCCTGCCAGATAGCCGCGGCAAACGGAAATGGTGCCAATGTGGCGCATGTCCTCCCCTTCGTCGGCCACGACCAAAAGGTCGCGATCCGCATCATACCAGACCCGGGCCACCTTGCCGACCCCCTTCGGGGGAGTGAGGACCGTCACCTTGTCGGCCTGATAGATCGGATTTCCCTGAACATCCAATCCCTGGAAGTCGTAGCGGAAGAATCCATAGGCCATCCAGATATTGCCCTTCTGGTCCACCCAGAAGGGCCCGGGATGTGCCCGCTCGGTATTGGGTTGGTACTCCGCGGACTGGTAGTCGCCGTCCCCATTGCCATCCCTCCAGATGAAGGATCCCGGCGGTCGGGACGGGGGCCATTTCAGGTCCGTGTTATACAACCCTCCACCCCACTGCATGATCAAGCCGGAGGGAATGGCCATCTCGTCTTCAAATCGGAAAATGTTGATGAAATTGCTCGCAAACATACCGCCCGTGAAGAGGAAGCGACGTCCTTTCAGATAGACCACTTGCGGGGAAGTCAACCCGTGTTCTCCCTGCTGCTTGACGAACGTCAAACCGCGGGGGTCGTTCGGGTAGCGATGACGGTCCAACGAGTAACCGATCCAGCGTCCGGCCGAACCGTCCGGAGCTGATTCGTCCAGCCGGTAATGCTCCTGCACTCCCCAGAGGTCGCGTCCGTCGCTCGACGGGTCCGCGCAGGCCACGTCGACGAAAAAATGGTCGTAGAGCTCCCACGCCATGCGTCCATCGGGCAGAAATTTCCGGAGGACCGTTCCCATCTCGCTTTGTGCCACGTACAGATTGGTTTGCGAATCCATACCCACGCCGCGGATACCCCAGAATTTGGTGGGGGTCACCACCCCCGGTTGTCCTGCGCGGATGCCGCCATACTCTCCAAATGTCCGGACCAGACGTGGGTTGTGGACGTTCGTTACATTGTAGAACAGAACCTGTTGACGCGGACCGGTGCCCGAATCCGCCACCATCAAGGTTCCGTCGGTGGCCAGTGCCAGGGCTGTCGGCTGAAACAGGTCCGGCAGGGTGACCATTTCCCCGTCCACCGTGATCCCCTCGGGGACAAAATCGTATTCGTTGTGGACGGGGTCGACCCACCGCGGGCGGATTTTCCAATGCCGTCCCAGCGCATCGACTGTTTCCAGGCTGTTGGCATGGACATCCTCGTTGCCCACCACCTTGCCGTCCCGGTAAACCCCGAACTTTTTCCCGCCTTCATCCCAATGGCTCCAGGTATGGCAGGTTCCATCCGGGCGGGTGTTCATGTGCAGGAAGAAATTCTGCACCCATTGATTGCTGGCTCCCGAAAATGAATTCCCCAACCAGGACACACGATACTGAAAATCCGGTGTGGGAGGTGCGGCCTTCAGGAAGAAGGTCAGACCCGCGCCCGCCAGGGCTGGAACCCATCGGGAAAGGTGGAGGAACCTCATCAAAGAGAGTTACTCCTGAACCTCAGGGGAGTAAAGGAAGCTCGGGGTTACAACGCGGCGACGTGGGAAGGCTCCTTCGATGGGAATTCACCCTCCCACCGGGCCATGACCACGGTGGCCAGACAATTTCCCAGCAGGTTCACCGCCGATCGGCCCATGTCCATGATCGCATCCACTCCCACAATCAACAACACCCCCTCCAGGGGTAGACCAAAGGTCACCAGCGTGCCGGTCAACACCACCTGGGATGCCCGGGGAATTCCTGCCATGCCTTTGCTGGTGAGCATCAATGTGAGCAGAATGGCGATTTGCTGGCCGATCGGCAGCTCGATTTGGGCTGCCTGTGCCACAAAGATGGAGGCGACCGCGAGGTACAGCGTCGAGCCATCGAGATTGAAGGAATATCCCAGCGGCATTACGAAGGAGATGATGCGTCGGGGGACCCCCAATTGATGAAGACGCTGCATGGCCAGGGGCATGGCTGCGTCGGAAGAGGCCGTCGTGTAGGCCACCACCAGCGGTTCCCGCAGGAGCGAAAGAAAGCGGGCAACCGGGACGCCGGCCCAATAGGCCAGGGGCAGGAGTACCAGCAGGCAAAAGGCAGTCAGGGCCAGATAAAGCGTGAGTATCAGCAGGACCAGATTCCCGAGCGTCGAGAGACCGCTCTTCCCCACGGTGTAGGCCATGGCTGCCCCGATGCCGAACGGGGCGCAATTCATGACCAGACCCGTGAACTTGAACATCACCTCCGCCAGCGACTCGCAGAAATGAATCATGGTGTCCTGGGCCGGACCCTTGACCTGGGTCAGAGCGGCACCAAACAACAGCGAGAAGACCACCACCTGGAGGACGTCGTTTTTGGCTGCGGCATCGAAAAAGCTCTGGGGCGTCAGATGAACCAGGATCGAGGTCAGCGTGACCTTTTCCGGGACCGACTCGACGGTCGCAGCGGCAGAGGGCTTGAGATGAATGCCGTGTCCAGGTTGGATCACGTTGACCGTGACCAGCCCAATGACCAGCGCCAGGGTGGTTACTACCTCGAAATAAATCATCGACTTGACCCCCAGGCGACCGACCGATCCGAGGTCCCCCCGATGTCCGGCAACGCCCACCACCAGGGTGCTGAAAATCAGGGGGACCAGGATGCACTTGATCAGACTCAGGAACATCTGGGTGACCACCTTCAGTTCCCTGGCTGAATCTGGCAGCCAGACTCCCCAGAGGATGCCGAGCACGGTTGCAACCACGATCCAATGGGTTAGCGAAAGGCGTCGAAATGGGCTGAACAATCGGCGTATCACGGGCAGAGTCTGATCTCCACCCTGTCAGACTGCCGAGTCCAAAGTGTGGGTTGCCCGGAAGAGAATGGATCCACAGACGCTCGCCGGTGTGCGTCTGCGGAGATCCGGACGACCGGATCAAACGGCGGCCGGCAGCCGAACAAACCAGGAAACCGGGCGGCGCAAGGAGACAGGCGGTGGATAGCTGGCGACGTACCCAACGCGCAGAATAAACTGGACGCCTGGTTCGATGCCGATGGCCGATCGGAGCGACCGCCGGGTGGACATCTCCTCCAGAATTTGCGTCATGGGATGCAGGGCGATGTTCCGTTCCCGCACTTTCAAAAAAAGCCGCTGCATGCGACGCCCGGTTTCGAGCAATCCGGCCACCGACTCGTCCCTGGTGGAAATGAGTATCCATCCTGCCGAGGACGCCACCTCGGCGCGCACGTTGGCGATGCCTCGTTCCCGGAAATCGGACGTGAGGACCCTCGCCTTGTCGTAAAAATTTCGCACCATCCATCCCGACATTCCCGTGATTTCCATGCCCCCCGTCGTCAGTCCATCCCGATGGCTCAGGGCGTCACGGCTGGAGAACCGGACCCAGTCGGCCAGTTCACCTTGGGCCGGATCGCGATACGCTTGAAGGCGGTTGGCTTCGATGGTCTGTTCGTTGATGAATTGAGCTTCCTTGCCCGCGACGGGGAGATAACGCATTGATTCGGATTCACTCCCCAGGAGATGGGCAAGATCGTCGGCCCGGAGTGGCACTTCCAGGAACCGCCCTCGCATCGTGCGCCGGCTTTTGATTTTTTCGACGTCGATCGGAGTGACCGAAGAGCCTTTGATCAACGAGACGTCCATCACGTGCTCGTTTTGATTCGTTCCCGCCAGAAGTGTCCAGCGGCAGGCGTACCCGGAAGCCTGGGCGGCATATTCCAGATTCTGGAGAAATGCCCCGATGGACAGCATGGTTTCACGCTGATGAGGGTCGACGGCGGGCAGCCATTTGCTCGAATCGTTACCGATGATCCAATGGTACGGTGTGAGATATTGGATGAACCACGGTTGGGTGTTGTGGCCGCTGGGCGCGAGGGAGGCAAGGGAGAGAATCTGTTCCTCGTCCGGGCTGAGGGTGGGGGCACCCTTCCCCACAAGCGGCAGGTCCGCCCTTTGTAGATTGCGTTTATCGCTGAAGGAATAGGCGGTCGCTCCCGCTGCCACCAGTGTCCCACCGGCGAGGCCCAGGAAATGTCTTCGCTTCATCACGGTTTGGAATCTGCCCTGGCTGACTTCCGTCCCGAGCCACTGAGTTTGCCGCCGCCGCTGAGTTTGTTGACGGTAGCCCAAGCCCGGGCTTCCGACTCCTTCGTGCTCACCCCCTTTTTTTCATAAGCTGCTTCGATATGGTCCGCCTGCCGCTTTTGTTTGTCAGTGTAACTGGATTTATCGCCTTGGGGCATGGATTGGATTTTGGTTTGTTGGCGGGTTGAGGCGGTCGTGGGACGGAATCCTGAAGGTCCTGGCGGGCATCGATTCCCATCTCCACAATTCACGATCGTTGGCGGACGACGTCATTCCTATGGGGTGTCGTCCCCACTTCGAGTCGGAACTCAGTCGGAAGCTCCCTGGTGTCGTGGGAGCTATTCCAGTTGGAAGTCCCTCCTTTGGAGTGACTTGCGTCCGGAGGGACGTCCCGCCATTGCGGGACAAGTCCCACTATCGATTTTGACCACCTTCGCCAGCGCACCACCTCCCCCATTCTTCGGCCAGTTCTGACTTCGAAACGGGCCTTTCGTCTTGGTACCGGACGTCTCTTTCAATTCCAGTGGCCCCGGATTTGATCAGGGACTTGCGGGAGCGCTCCTGCGGAGGGATTTGTCCCGCCATACCGCGCACCAACTCCACTG
>CAIPFS010000143.1 GCA_903864375.1 uncultured Verrucomicrobiota bacterium | reverse complement strand
CGTCCGGGAAATCGCCTGGGCGCTCGGGGTCCTTGGTCAACTGGTGCATGTCGATGATGTGGGCCATCGAACGAAGTTCGTGAATGGCCCGCAACGCCCGGTACCGCTTGAGTCTCGTTTCCAGGGACAGGAGGAAGTAACCAGCCAGGCTGATGAACACGACCTCATTGAGCGCGGCATCCAGGCCTTGTAGAAACTCCGCAATGCTGCTGGATGCCGGTTGCGGTTTCACCTGTCGGGCAACCCCCACCACCATGCCCACGATGGCCACCATTCCGACAGCCGCGAGCCCTCGCAGGGGGAGATGCGGACGGGAAAGCCACCCGGAAAGACGGGCGGCACTCTGGCTGACGGAATAAAGTTCGACGGCGACCCGACTCAACCCGGAGTTAACAAATCGCTCGGCTATCCGCTGCTGACAGGCCCGACACGTTTCGACAATCAACTCCGCATTGAGGCTGCGGTACATGCAGTGACAACGATTAAACCGGGATCTCTTCCTCGCGGAAGAAGCGCTTGACCTCAATCGCCGCGTTCTCGACGGAGTCCGATGCGTGCAGGATATTACGCATGCTGTCGGTTCCAAGGTCTCCGCGGATGGTTCCCTTGGGAGCTTTTCGGGAATCGGTCGGTCCGAGCAGTTCACGCACCGAGGCAACCGCATTTGAGCCCGACAAAATCAAGGCGAGGACCGGGCGGGACGACATGAAGGTCACGATTTCAGGAAAGAAAGGGCGGTCGGCAATATGCGAGTAATGTTCGGTCAGAAGCGCCGGGGTCAGGCGCAGCATCTTGGCGGCTTTAAGCTGCAGTCCGGCAGCTTCAAATCGGCGGATGACTTCTCCGGCGCAGTTCTTGTCGAGACAATCGGGCTTGCAGAGGATCAGAGTATGTTCCATCGGGCCGATGGTGGTGCCAGATTGTGAGCGTTCCGACAAGCTCCATTCGTCCGGCATGGAACCGATCAGCGCCGGTTCGCGACTGGACTCGAGGCGGCACCGCCGCCTCGGCTCCACTGGGCGCCGTCTTGCGACGGCATCCTTTTCTGCGGGAGACCCCGGTAATCCCATTTGCTCAGGGTCCCTCCCCGGTACGACGTTGTGCCATTCATGAAAACTTCCTGGCCTCGATTTTTTCGCATGAGCGGACTGGTCCTTTTCATCTTCGCCGCCTCGCCCGGCAGGGTGCACGGGGCCGAGACATCGCCAACCAACGGTCTGCCGCAGGTTCCCATTCCACTTATCCCGGGAGGACAGGTGGTACCCTTGTGGCCACCCGGATCGCCGACTCTCCGGGGAACGGACCAAAAGGAGATCATCACGTACGCCCCGGGCAGCACCGATCGGGTGCAAAAGGTGGTTAATATCCATAATCCCTCGATTGAAATCCATCTGGCCCGCGCCGATCGGGCCAACGGAACGGCAGTCATTCTGGCCGCCGGGGGCGGTAACAAGGAGTTGAACGTGGGGCCGGAGGGCCTGGAGGTTGCAGACTGGCTTGGAACAATCGGGGTGTCGTCCTTCATCCTGCGCTATCGGTTGCAGCCGTATTCTTCGGACGGCGATGCCCTAAGCGACACCTTGCGGTCCGTTCAGTGGGTCCGAGCCAACGCGAAAGACCTCGGAATCGACCCGAGGCGAATCGGTTTGATGGGCTTTTCGGCAGGCGGTGAACAGGCGGCTTGGGCGGCCCTCCGGTTCACCGGGGGCAAAACAAACTCAAGCGATACCATTGAAGCACAAAGTGACCGTCCGGATTTTGTGGTGCTGGTCTACGCGGGTTGGCGGCGGATGGACCTTAGCCGGGTTCCGACCAATGCTCCGCCCGCCTTTCTCACCAGCGCAGGGGTGGACGATGCCTTCCATGCCAGACAAACAGTGGAATTTTACGATGCCTATTTTACCGCGAAGATTCCTGCGGAATTGCACATCTACGGCCACGGGGGTCACGGAGGCGGCATTCGTCCGCGAAACGGCATTCCCCTCGGAAAATGGCAGGATCGTTTTGTGGATTGGGCGGCGGATTTAGGGTATCTGCCGAAGGCCAAATAGGCGGCCTCGGTCCTGCGGACGGCGATTCAGCCTCGGTCCTGCGGAATTGGCTTGGTTCGAACCTCCCGAGGATCTGACGCAGGCCCGCAGCCAAGGTGCCCGTAGAACGGGAAAGGTGGTGATCCACAAAATGATTGGGGACTTGTTCCGCAATGGCGGGGCGTCCCTCCCCTGGACAGCTCGCGTTCAAATGGAGGTCCGAACCCCTTCCATTTTTGGGTTTCCCAAATTGCCGAAAACAGTTTCCCTAGGCTGCTTTTATGCCGCCTGGCACCACTTTAGCCCTTCGGATATTCCCCACTCCACCGTGGGCGAAGAGCATTTCCTTCGGAGCTACATAAGACTATCCAT
>CAIPFS010000142.1 GCA_903864375.1 uncultured Verrucomicrobiota bacterium | reverse complement strand
GTGCCTTGAAAGGGCCGGCGACGGGACCGGGCTTTTTCCAGCAGCTCGTAGGATCGTCCGGAGTGGTGCGTGGCTCCTGAGGTTCTTCTTTGGCCCGCTCAAAGCGGAACTGGGTGAGGCCCAGGTTGTCCGGAACATCCTTAGGCGACACCACAGCCCACTGCGATTTTTTCCCATCGGTCCCAGCCGCGTAGTATTCGGGGAGAGTCACGAGCGAGCCGTTCCTGCGGGTGAGCTGATCATTCCAGCGGTAGCCAAAGGTGATCGGATTCGGGGTGAAGGAAGTGGCGAAGGATTTCCACGCGAGCTCCATCTTCTCTCCCCGTTTGGCCCCGGGAGCATAGATGCTCCAGTTTGATCCGCCGCCCTCGCCAAAGGTATGCACGGCGGAGGCCTCGGGCTTGATGGTCCCATCGGCTGGAGCTCCGCCGTCGAACCACTGCTGCACGTCGTCCCACAATGCCGCTTTTTTGTAAGCCGTGAGTCGGTGCAGGATGGTGGAGTAGCCTTCCGCTCCAACGGGGAATGCAGTCGGTGCAATACGGGCATAGCTTTTGCCGGTGGCATCCTTGGTCAGGATCGCCGGGACATACTGCGTTTCCATCTGGATGGCTTTGTTCGGCCCGGCAGGACGTGAGTCGAGCAGCATGCCAGCCCATTCAGGATGTTGGATCGTGGCCTGGGTCCAAAAGAAAGGGGTGAAGAAAGTCGCAGGGCCTTTGAAATTGGCGGTGTTGAGAAAGAGGGTCCAGCATTGGTTCCCCGTGGGAAGGTTTTTGCCTCCGGTGGTGGCCTTTGGATTTGTCAGTGGCAGAGGCAGGTAGCCGTAGCCAAAGAGCTCGCCGCTCGTGCCCTGCTTGAGGTTTAAGCCGTCGAGGGGAAACAGCAGCCATGGACTGAGCTGCGCCACGCCATACAGACCGCGTGGCTCCTCCCAACTACCTGCTCCGTAGCCTGGACCATTGGCAATGAACGAGAAGTTTGGCCCGACGCCGCCCATGATGAACTTCGGCGTCTCGGTGGGAAAATGCGTGTCGCGCCACCAACCGAGGCCGCCCTCGACGTCAGTGTAGAACTCGCCCTTTGGTTTGTGATCGGGATCGTGCTGGGGAAACATCCATGTGCCACAGAGTCCGGTCTGGTATTCGTGGCCGGGATAAGTCGCCACCAAAGGCCAGGCGGCGGCGTAAAGGGAAAAGCCGCCGTTGAACTCTTCAGGCACTTTCTCCGCTGGCCCAAAGAGATAGCCGGCCATTTCGCCCTGCTGAGGCCCGGCGGACAGATGGACCGATGGAAGTTCAAGCAGAAGCAAAAACGGGAATAGGAATGTTTTCATGGTTTTGTACCCGGGCGAAACGCCCGGCCAAAGGATTTGACGCGAGCGTCTCGCAAGATTCTGAGTTCGAAAAAAAGGGGGTGGTGGATGGCGGGAGCCAGAGCGGCATGCGGGCGGAGTTACCTGTGTTCGATATAGCTTTGGGCAAGGACCTCTCCCAATTCAATAATGCCCTCCGTGGTCATAACCAGTTGCTCTGCCTGCGGTGGCAGATGGAATGCCTGAATGTGAACGAACGCAGGATCTGCGGTGCCGATGGCAGCAAGCTTCGCAGTGACGTCCATGGCGTTGAGCCCCTTCTCGTCGGTGGGTGGTTGCTGGCTGACAAACCATTTCAGCGTGGGAAGCGCCAAATCCTCGCGGCTTTTCGCGACCGTGGACTTCAGCCATCCGTCCGCCTTGCTCCGGTAAGGTCCGAAGGACATGTCGTTTTCACCGACATGGTAAAAGATGCCAGCCAGTTCGACCGGATGGCCTTTGGCTTCAAGTTCCCTGATGGATTCTTGAATGAAGGCGATGAACTGCGGGTAAAGGTTCCGGTCTTTGGCGTCCGTACCTTGCGGAGTCCAGTCGTTCATCTGCGAGCCGCTGTGGGTGAACTTGGCGATGGCGATATTGCCGGGCACCCGGTCTTGCAGCGTTCTGCCGAAGCTGAGTTCCGGACCAAAGGTTTCATAGCATCCGGCGGGACCCAGAGGCTCCCAGCCCTGCGACGTCTTGTAGCCGCCGCCAATGCTGTATTTGAAGGCAATCCGCGCATTGTCGTCCGCCAGCGACTCGCGTCCTGCGAGTGCTTTGAGTTCCTGAGTAAAGGCACGCTCGGCTTCCATATTGCGATGTCCGGCGAGGACGAAGAGTTTGACGGGGCTTCCCTTGGCATACGGCCAGGTCTTGAGGGATCGGTTGGTGGCCGGCTTCTTTCCAATCGTTCTCAGATAGGCTTCGGCGTAGTTCACACCGTGTTCCAGCTGGCCCAGGGTTCCGTAATGATAATGCAGTCCCTCACCGCCGCCGATCTCCACCGCATCGTGCGAGGTGGGGATGTATTCCGCCAACGGATCGGAGTCGGTGACAGCCTTCTGCCCGGCACGGATGGCATACATGTTTTCCCGATTGTCCATACCCCAAATCGTCTTGGTGCAAAGCTCGCCGATGTAGAATTTCAACCTGGGTGTCTTGAGATCATGGCGCCATCGTTCCAGAAAGTGTCGCAGGTTCCTGCCGTAAGCCGGCTTGAACTCCTTATCGAACATATCGTTTTCCCCCTGATGCCACATGAAGCCCTCAATCCGGTAAGCCACCTTCCTCCGGTCGAGCTCGGCCAGCGATGATTGAATCAACTCCAGGGCCAACGGGTAGAGTTTGAAGCCACTGGGGTCATCGGGATTCCAGTCACCCCCCAAGGTCGTGCCGCCCGCGGCGCATTTGATGATGGCGACGGGGGCCTTGATTTCACGCGAAACCCGTCTGGCAAAGCTGAGTTCCGGCCCGACGACGTCGTCCACGGGTTGCAATGCGACCCAACCTTTGGAGGTCAGTTTCTCCTCACGTCCGATGTTGTAGGAAAACAGGATCCCCTCCTGGGGCATGTCCAATCCCACGAACGGTGGAAAACGCTGGATATCCTTCGCCTTGGAATCGGAGCCCACCATGTTGGACTGGCCCGCAAAAATGAAAACACGCAACGTGTTGGTATCTGCATCGTGTTCCGCTGCGTCGGTTGACCCGGCGCGGAGGGTTGCCGCTTGAACCAGCAGAAGGGCGACGAGAAGGAGGTGTTTCATGGTGAAGGATGGTCCGGCAACGCGGCGAGTGACCGATTGCTTGTTGTATCTCCAGCACGGATGCCCTGCAACCGCCGGTTTGTCATCCCTCCGCGGCGAAGGCGCGTCGCGGCGTTCGACAGCCCGTCCCAATCGCGTTGATTCCGTCGCGACCCCTTCGAATTCGGCTTTAGACTGACGGAACCTGATTGAAGGGCAAAAGGCGACTCCCCGAAACAACGCAGCCAGGCCCGGCCACGGCCACCGCATCCATTACTCCCGAAGGCGGAAAAACCGGGTGATTTCAGAGGCGGGCAAGTCCACGGTGCGACGATTTTCGAAAACATCGGGAGGGTTGTTGATCCGTTGCCACGGCATCTGGGAATTCAACCGCGCGCTGCTTTCCAATTGTGCTCCCGGGCCCACATCGGGCCAGGAAATGGATACCCGGGAGGTGCCATTGGTGGAGATGATGAGTGGAAGCTGAACCGGCCGAAGCGTGCCGGTCACGACAATGTCCGGGCCGGATTGATCCCCGAGGGCGCAGACCTGATAGGCACCCAGGCCATAAAGACAAATCCGCACCGTGATGGTTGCGCTGGTGGATTGGAGGTCGGGTCGTCCCGAAAGGTCAACGACCCATGGGGATTGGGGGGTATTGGCCGAGCCGGTGGCCGGCAGACCGGCACTAAAATCGATCCCGTTGGTGCTGTAGGAAATCCCCGCGGCCCCAGTCCCATTTTGAAAGAAGGCTCGAAAGGCCAGTTGCCGGAGGGACAGGAGCTCACCGGTGACGGGGGCCACCGTAAATTCGAAATACTGCCTTTTGGAAAGGCCCTGGCTCAGGGTGGCGCCGTAGGCGTTCCCCGATGACGCGGGTGATTCAGATGCGAACCGGTTCACCCTCATTCCGGTCGCCCACTCGCTGGTGCTCGGAATCCATCCACTGCTGCGCTTCAAAGGGGTAACCATCAGCCGCGAAGAAACGGACGCAGGTGCCGCGGTTGGTTCATTGCCCGCTGCGCCGGAAAATTCCCAGATGACAAACGGTGCCTGCTGCCCGATGCCCACGGGAATCAAACCGCGCTCCGGGGATGGAAGACTCCGTAGGGAATCATGGGCGGCAAGAACCACGAAATAGTACTGCTGACCGTTCTGAAGTCCCCGGATGAGCAGATGGGTCGTACCGGACACCGAACGAACCTCGGTGTAGGCACCAGGACTTGTTCCAAAGCGCACCTCGTAACGGTTTGCTCCCGCCACCTCCTGCCACGTCAGGTCGGCTTCCCCATCACCGTCAACGGCTGCAACCCAAACGGGACTGGCAGGGGCTCCGGGCACGGTCACCGTCAGACCCTCAACGATCACCGGAGCGTCCGAGAGCGCGCGAACCTTGACGCTGTGCAGACCGCGGGTCAGGAACACCGGTACCGCGAGACTGGCAGATGCTGAAACCTTCACATCGTCCACCAGCAGGACGAAGCCCCTGGCACCGGAGGTCAGCGCGACCGAGACTGAGTAGTTCGCTGAGTCCGGGGCAATCACGTTCCAGTTGATCCATCCGCCAGCACTGGTGATCCGACCCTGGGCAGCGTCAGCCTGATCCGTCAGGGATGCCTGATGCGGTTCCAGGACCGCCGGCAACGGCACTCCGTTCAGCGGTTCGGGAGGCAACCGGTCGGCGGCGGCATCGATTCCCTGGACAATCGGATACCTGCCGACATCCAGGAGGCCCTGTTCCGCAGAATAGTCCCCCCAGCTGGGCCACTGGGCATAGGTTCCAAAGACATTCACCGCCGAACCCGCCTCGGCGAAATAATCCATGAACTGACGCTGGGCATCACCCGTGCGTGCATCGCTGTATTTGGCATGAAGCTGGACCCAGGATCCGCCGTCATCTCCGCCGAGGGACCACCCTCCTTCGTACGACAACTGTTCCATTCCGAAGGCTTTGGCCCAGGATGCCTCGATATTCATCGTCTCCCGGATGCCCTGACCCACGGGTTGTCCGGTGGCTTCTCCACCCCCGGGAATCCCGTCCTCAAAAATACGGTCCACACTGGTGACCCGGACTTCACCGATCAATGCCGTCTGGTTGGTCGCGGCAGGCGTGTTGACATCACCGAAACCCCGGATTGTCACCATGTGGGTCGAGCCCGGTGTCACCTGAAAGGAACGGGTGTAATAATATTGGGAACGGGTCCAGAACACGTTATTGGCATACCAGGGATCGGAGGCGTCAAAACCGGCCGGTGTATAGCCATTTCCCTGGCTGAACGTCCGCGCCGTGATCTCATTGGTCCCGTCCAGATAAACGCGCAGCGTTTGCTTGTCCGGAGTGCTCGAACCGGAAGAGGTGCGATTCACCGCCTTGAAACTGAGCCCGAAGGTGGAGGAGGCGAAGTGGGTGGGAAAGGTGACCTGGGTCGAAATGGTCCCTTTGTCGGTAATGTATCCCATCTGGGATCCATTTACCGGCGGAGGAATTTCCACCCCCGCTGCGCCATGCCGCGCGATGCCTGCCGTTCCACTGAAGGACCAGGACGAACCGGACGGAAGTGGATGATAACCGCCCGCGCCAACATCGGGATTCCCAAAGGATGGATCGGCCACCAGCGATGTCAGTCCGTTGCCATTGACCGCCCCGTAGTAGGTGGCCCCTCCGCCGCCCCAGAACCAATGCGACACCGGATGGGGGTTCGCCACGTGTGCCTGCCCGTCACCATTGTTGAAATACCGATCGACAAAGGTCAGGGCAATTCGCGCGGTATCGTTCAAGTTGGCATACTGCCATTCGTAGAGGGTGCGGATTCGCGACCCCATGGCCTCCTCACCATATACGGACCGAAAGATGTCACTGATCTGCATGAGGCGGAGGGCGATCTTCCGGAATCGCCAGGTGTTCATGCTTCGGTAATAGCCGTTGCCATCCTGTGTGGTCGGCAAACCATCGTAGTTGATGGCCTGAAAATCGGCGTTTCCGGCTGCGACGTCGGCAGCCATCAGGGAATTGATATTTGACCAGTCCACATTGAAAATGCCCCCGGAATTCCACAGCTCATTGCCCAGCTCCAGATAGATGCGCAAATTGGAGTTCAGTGGAGGATAAATCGGATCCTCCACCGGGTGGGTGTACGGTTCCACACCGTCGGAGCCGTACCGGATGAGATTCGCGAGTTTCCAGATATAACTGCCGGTTTCGGACGGGTCATGACCGGAGGCCACCGGCGGAAGACTGATCATGAGATCGGAGCCGGTCTCGTTGGCGAGCAACACCTTGTATTCCCAGGCGATGCCATTGTCCGAGTTCCCACCGTTGCCGAGATGTGGCGGACTGGAGACGCCACCGCCCTGATTGAAGAAGGCCGGAAGCGTGCGTTCAGACCAGTCGCGTTGCTGGTTGGCAACGTATTGATGGCGAACGACGGTAAAGTGCCCGACAGCATTGAGCAGTTGCGGTGTAAATAGAGAGTTGGTGGGATCGGCGCTGGTGGTGGCATCGGGTGCCGTCGGTCGCATGAGATGCAACTGGGTGATTCCATGCGGTCCTCCTGCCTGACCATCCCGCCGGGAGTTGGAGAACGAAAAGTAGGAGGCGTTCCACCCGTTCTTCGCGGCCACAAAGCTGCCAGTGGTCCGATTGTCGACGGGATCGTAGTGGGAGGTCAGGGTCGTTTGCCGGACATTTCCATTTACCGAAACCGTCGCCTTGCCTTGAAATGAAAAGTGGATGGTCCCCTGCATCAACGGATCCAGATCCAGGCCCTGATTCAGGCTCTCCTGAAACACGTAGGAGCCATCGCCCATGGGCCAGCCCTGATCGTCCATGGCCGGACGCACCCCCCCGCCCGTGGGTTCCCAACTGTTGCGCGCGCCCCTGACGATATCGGTGAAGCCGGCCGTCCAGTCCGGATTGTTGCTGCCGGATCGGGTCAGCGGATCAATGACTTCGGCCGGTGTCCCCGGGCTCGACCATCCCAGTCTTGCCTCCCAGGGTCCCGACCCGTGCGCCATTTGCAATTCGACATCATAGGTGACGCCTGCGGTCATCGCATAAGTCCCGGTGACGGGGCTGTTGGCCAAGGGCGTGGCCTGAATCACGGTTGTCCAATCCACGGTACCCGTCGGACGCAGCCGGAGTAGAACCGCGTCCCGTGCCGCGACGGAGAATTGATAGGTCTCCGAAAATCGGGGAATCAGCCCACCGGACCAGCGGGCGGAAAATCCGTTGGCCGGAATGGACCAGAAGGCGAGATCGCCGACCCGGCCTCCGCCGCCCGGGGAAAGTCCGCCGGGGAGAAAATCGAGCCGGACCTCCCGTCGGGTCAGGGTCGGCATCCCCGCAAATTGAATGTTCGGATAATACTCACCCCGCAGACCGGCATGGGTGAAGCCACCCCCCACGCCCGCGGCGAGGGGGGGTGCGGCCAGCAACATTCCCAGGAACGCGAGGCGGACCAGCCAGCAGGCTGTGGATTGTTGAAAGGCGATCTGTGGGGAGACCCTCCCATCGAGACGGGTGTTCATGGTTGAAACAGAAACGGATGCCGACGTTTAATCAATCAGAGAGACTTGAAAATGATGGAACCGGGCAGAACAGGATACGGTTTGCATGCCCACCTGCGTTAGCGGTTGATCCAGATGGAACTGCGCATCGATGGCCCAATGCTCCGGTTCGGAGGGTCCGGTCCAGACCCGACCCAGAACATGGCAATCGCCGGCAGGCTGACGCCAGAGCTGAAGCCGGAAATGATGAAGGCCACGCCCCGCGCTGGCGAGTGGAGCCTGAGTCCTGCCCGTCAATCGAAGGGTTCCCCCGGAGTCTGGAGAGCCCGGGCCTCCAAGGGAGAGGGATGCAGCCTGTCCCGCGCCTCCCCCTTCGGCATTGAATTGAAAGGTGGTGGCCCCGAAATAAAACCGGAGCCCAAAGGTTTGTGGCCAAATCCAGCCAGGGACTTCGTCGTGGATGGTCCGTTCCACCTCAACGTCGCAGCTCAATTCGATGCTATCCCAGGCGGTCGTCTTCAGGATGTAGGCGCTGCCCGGGGAATCCGAAGTGCCCCAGACGGGGTGGGACATTGGAACATGAGAAACCCGGACCTGATGCAGGGTGGTACCCTCCAACCGCCACTCACCGTCGCCATCATGAAATGCCTGCTGGAAATCCAGGGCGACCGGAAGCCTCAGGATTTCCCCGGGTCGGTTCGCCTGGAGTTCCAACGCCCGGCCCATGGTGGCAACAGAAAATTGACCTGCGGGAACGAGGAGGCCTTGCTGCTCTGGTGACGGATGCAGCCGGACCGACCCTTCTTCCACTTGAAGCCAGGTGGCGGTCTTCCGGGCACTGAGGCTGAAGGTCGTCCCAACGACTTCGGCTTCTCCATGTGTCGTCGAAATCCGCAGCGGCCGCCCGTCTGGTTGATGGGCTGCGTGGACTTCAATTCTCCCCTGGTCCAACGACCACCTTTTTCCGGATGAGCCATGCTCCAGCCGCATCCGGGTTTGTCCTCCCAGGGCCACAGTGGTGGCTTCCCTCTTGCCGCGGAGGGTGGCGTTTCCCTGCAGCCCGGTGCGCAATCGAGGTTCTCCTTCCAGGGTCGCACCGGGTTCCACCGTCTGCCATCGCCAGCCGCGACGCACTTCGAGTCCTCGGGCCTGAACGACCGTCCAAGGCCCGGATCCATCCACCGGCTTGAACGAATTCCAGACACCCCAGCCCGATACCAGAACCACTGCGGCCAGAGCGAGCGCTGCACTCCAGGCCGGAAGCCATTTCGGTCCCGATTTCCAGAAGGCCAGCCCGACGAACCACTCCGGCGAAAACAGGGTCGTTCGAGTCGATCGAGGGCGTGGAAGCCGGCGAACCTGATCGAGCACGCTGTCGGCCAGGCGCCGGCCCTGATCGGCCCGAAGGACCGCGGGCACGGAAGTGGTTAACGGAAAGCGGACCCGGCTGGAGCGGAGTGCCGATTCGATTCGGAACAGGTGGACCAGGCGCCGGCCCCCGGTTTCATCCGCATCCAGGAGGGCGTCGAGCTCTCGGAGCTCGGCGTCCGTAGCCAGACCATCCATGACCAACGCCATCAGTTCCTCCAGCCGGTTCACGCGAACCCTCCCTTCCGGTCGACGCACTCCCGCAGCATCACCCGGGCGCGCGACAGCAACTGACGGGCGGCTGCCACAGAACGTCCCCATCGGGCGGCGATATCCTCAAAACTCAGTGCCTGTTCATATCGTTCGGCAATGATTTGATTCAGAAGCGGCGGCAACTCTTCACGGCAGGACCGCAGCGTCTCCTCCAGAGCTTCCGTCATCACCTCGGATTCGGAATCGAATTCCCGCAAAAGGACATCGTAGTACTGCTGCAGGCGTCCGGATTCGCGGACAGAGCGCCGAAGCTCCATCCGGGCCTGATTCCTCGCGATTTCCCTGAGCCACGGGCCAAAGTCGCGGCGCACCTCAAAGGAATCGAGTTGCTGATAGGCTTGGACAAACGTTCGCTGTACCAACTCCTCGATCTGGCTCATCCCACCGGGAACGGCAGCCACCACCTTCCAGACCTCGGACTGGTAGGCGACAACAAGTTCGGCATAGGCATCGATATCGCCTCCACGAATCCTGTCGATGATTGCGCCGACGATGGCTGGCTCCAGAGTCACTTCAATACCGCTATGCCATGGAACGCGGAATTAAACAAAAAATCGTTCAGGGATCGGCCGACGTCCGGATCCACCCCATCCTCGTATCGCTCAAACGGACACAACGGAACGGATCACGACCAAAAACCCCGGGCTCCATTCAGGTACGAGCCTGGTAGCCCACCTACCGGACCTGAATGGTTATTTCCGATCCACTGATGCCCACATGGGCGATTTGTCGAGTGGTGTTGGACCGGATTCGGAAGAAATGAACCCGACCGACGATGGGGACGGAATAGGTTTTCTGATTGGAGTCGTAGGTGGCATTGGGTTCCGTCGTGTAAGGGCCCGTTGCCGATGCGGAAGATTCAAGGGTAAACGGTGGGGGGTTGATGGTGGTCGCGGTGAAACGAATCCAATTGAAGTTGCAGGTATTGCCACTGGCACCCGTTGTGTCCATGGCCACCTTGAGGACGTGCCGCCCTTCGCTGATGGCGACTCCCGACTTCGTCAGGGTCTTCCAATTCTGCCACCCTCCCGTATCGCCCGAGGTCAAAGAACCGGAAACGTCGCTTCCATCCAACTCGAGATGAAAGGTGCCCCCCACTCCGGCGGAGGCGACACGGGTTTGGATGGTGAAGAGACCGCCGAACGGCGACTGGAGCGTGTATTCGATCCATTCGCCTGCGCCGGTCCATCCCACGTCGAATCCACCCCCGGCGTCAGACGTCTTTTCGATGTCCACGGCATCCGGGCGATATTGCCCCCCGTTATTACTGACATCGCCATCGTGGTAAGCGATTCCCTCACCGCCAACGTCATAGTCCTCCGCCTGAATGGTTCCCGGTATGGGTGAAGGGACCGCCCGGTAGGGGGCCTGTCCATTGACGATTTGAACGGGCAGCTCTGTGGAAACGGCCGAACCCGAAAGGTTGTCAACAGCCCGGGCGGTCAAGGTATAGGCACCGATGGCGGCAGCTTCCCAGACAACACTGTAGGGAGCGTTCGTGGCGACCCCGATCAACGTGTGCCCCTGGTAGAACTCCACCTTCGCGATCGTTCCGTCGGAATCAGAGGCGCTGGCGGCAAGGGAGATGTCAGCCGGATAAGAATAGATCGAGCCGGCGGTTGGCGTGACCCAGGAAACCGTCGGCAGACGATTGGCCCTGGTCAGCCTGAACCTGAAGTAATTCAATCGCCCCGCACCGCCCCACGGGGCGTTGGTGTCAAACCTAAGGCGCAAGGTTTGAACCCCCGCGTCCAGGGCGAGGCCATTCCTCGTCCAAGGCAACCACGGAGAGACGGAGGGAAGAGCGGGCAGCTCGATCGGCCCCGTCTTGTCGACCCCATCGAATTCCAAATGGAACACCCCACCGGGTTCGCGGGTGTAGAAACGGGTTTCGAGATCGTAAAGCCCGGCCGGTTGAACATGGACCGTGTAATCAAGCCATTCGCCCGCCTCGGTATGGGTCAGGTCAAATCCACCTTCGGTGTCCGTCGTGACCTCGAGGTCCACCGATTCATCCGTACGATACGCGCCGTCCTGATTGCCAGGGGTGTTGTCATGATAGGCGACTTCCGGTCCACCGCGATCAAAGTCCTCGGCTTCGATCAGGCCAGGAATGGAGGCAGGTTGAGCACCCCAGGGTCTTTGCTGGACGGAGACGCCGTTTCCTTCAAAGCGCATCCAATTGACGGCCAACCCGGGAACCTCCCCCGCAGTCCATCCGCGATAGACGATAAAGAGTTCGAACGTGTGCGGAATCACATCGCGAATATCCACGATCGGAGCGGTGACTTCACTGTATCCGCCGCCCGCCGGTACGGCGATGGTCGCAAAAAGGTATCCGTCAGGAGAGCCCTCACGAAACTCCAGCCGGCCGCCACTGGTGCTTCCCACCCGGACGGTGACACCATCGATGCCCCGGAAGTGGACCGGATAAAGGGTTTGCCATCCGCCGTCCGACTGGGGAGCCATCTCCAGATTCCCTCCATCCGGGTCCGTCGCGGGACGGAGAATCACAGAGTTGGTGCGGGTAAAATGTTCGGCCTGCTTGAGTTTTGGCTGGAGAATATGGGTCGTTCGCCCGAGGAGCGGAGCCGCCGGGGGATTGCCCTTGTCGGTCACACTCGCGCGCAACACAAGAAACAGCAGATCGGTGTCGGGATCATCGTTCACGGGTGCCTGGAAAACTCCGTCGCATCCGGGAAAGCTTCCCTCGTCGTGCGCATGATCGTTGTGACCCAGCTTCGGTTCCACCTGGATCTGGTCGCAAGGAACCTCCCCGTCTTCCGCATCGAATGCCTGAACTCGGAATCGGATATTCGCCCCCCAATCGAAAAACGAACCATTCGGCGGCTCCACCATCGACACCACCGGAGGCGTATTTCCAGCGACGATGGCCACGTTGGCCACTGCCGAATTCCCGTTGTTATCCGTCACGGTCAGACGTGCCTGATAGTTGCCAGGGGTGGCATATTGGAAGGACGGGTTCGGATCGGTCGAGTCCACCTTACCATCGCCAAAGAAGCTCCAGGCATACGTGACGGGGTCCTTTTCCGGATCAAAGGTTCCAGCGCTGCTGAACTGTACCTTGAGCGGAGCAGGACCTGCTGTTGGCGTGGCGCTTGCCAGCGCAGTGGGAGCGTGATTGCCACCGACGTAATCAATTCGGATAATCTTGGAGTCCGCGTTGCCACCACCAAATCCACTGCCCCATTCCACCATGTAAATCGCTCCGTCCGGCCCCACCTTCATGTCCATGGGGTGGCTGAACGAAAAAGTTGGGAGGAAGGGATTAATCTTCAGAATGTCGCCACGATCATCGAGTTTGATCTCTTTGATGAAGTTCCGGGACCATTCATAGACAAACACGGTTTTGTCGTAATAACTGGGGAGTTTTCGCCCGTTGGCTGGGACAGCCGGGTTGTCATGGTAGACCGGCCCGCCCATGGCGGTGCGTCCACCACCCCCATTGATTTCCGGGAACTCGGCGGAATCGGCATAGGGATACCAGATCCACGCGGACCGGGCCGGTGGCAGGTGCAACGGACCGGTATTATTCGGCGAATTGTTCACCGGAGCGGCTGGATTGAATGCCGGTCCGCTCAACCGGGTGACGAAGTCATACTCCCGGTACGCCTTGTTATCCGCCACAAAGTAGGGCCAGCCATAGTTCCCTGCGGAACGGGCCTGGTTCCATTCATCGTGGCCCCGCGGTCCGCGGGATGCGTCATCATTATTGGCGTCCGGTCCGACTTCGCCCCAATAGAGCCATCCAGTGGCCGGGTCGATGGAGAACCGGAACGGATTTCGATTTCCCATCGTATAGATTTCCGGCCGGGCATTGGCTGTTCCCGGAGGAAAGAGATTACCGTCGGGAATGGACATCGTTCCGTTGGGTTCAGGATGGATCCGGAGAATCTTGCCCCGCAGATCGTTCACGTTCCCAGCCGACTTTTGCGCATCCCACGGAGAGCGGCCCGGTCGTTCGTCAATCGGATCAAAGCCATCGGATTCAAAGGGATTCGTGTTGTCGCCCACCCCGATGTACAAATTCCCGCCCGGTCCAAAATCGAGGCCACCCGCAGAGTGACAGCAGGTCACGCGTTGGGTGGGGATCACCAGAAGCACCTTTTCGGAAGCGAGGTCGAGGCTCTCCCCCTGGAGCGTAAAACGGGAGACGTGTTGTTCCGAAACGCTGCCGGGCGGTGAGTAGAACAGGTAGAGCCAACGGTTGGTGACGAAATTCGGGTCGAGAGCAATCCCGAGCAAACCGTCCTCGCGACCCTCGTCGATGGCAATGGTACCGACTACAACCGTGGACCGGGTGTCGGGTTTCCACATTTTGACTCTCCCGGCGCGCTCGGCATAAAACACCCGACCATCGGCGGCAATGGACATCTGCATCGGGTCTTGCGGAGCGGCATCCAGAATGACCTTTTGGAAATGAGTGTCGATGGTTGCGCCGGCGTCACCTGTCCGGACGCCGGCGGCCCAGAGAATCCCTCCGAGAATGTGCTGGAGGAAGTTGGGCTCAGAATAGCTCGCCTGAGTGTGACCACCTCCCGTGTACCACGCACGACCGCCATCAAAGTTGTGGCACCAGGCGGTGGGATGATCGAATCCCATCCGGTCAACGGGCGGATACGTCCCCTCGTCGAGCGTGGCGAGCACGTGGACCTGGCCACGGGGATTGGACTGAAAGGAGTACCACTCGTCGGTGCGGGTCCACCTCTTGGGCAGCCCCGCCGTACTCGGATGCACGAAGTCGTTGATCTTGATCGTGGCCTGTTGGACCGCGGGATGACTCTTGAAATAGGCGCCGACCAACTGGCCGTACCAAGGCCACGTATACTCCGTATCGGCGGCCGCATGAATTCCCACGTACCCTCCGCCTGCCTCAATATAGCGTTGAAAGGCAGCCTGTTGGGGCGCGTTGAGAACCTCGCCGGTCGTGGAGAGGAAAATGACACAGGCAAAGGTCGTCAGGTTGGTGTCATTGAACGCCGCGGCATCCTCGGTGGCGGTGACCGTGAACTGGTGGGCGGCTCCGAGCGCCCGGACGGCGGCAATCCCGTTCGGGATCGAATCGTGCCGGAAACCCAGGGTTTTGGTGAACAGCAGGACCCGGAAGGCGTCCGCCCTCGAGGAGATCGCATTCACCCAAAGGCCAAGCGCCACCAGAGCCAGACATCGAGCCAACGGGAATGCAGGTCGGAACATAGAGGGAAACGGATTCTGAGAAATTGAAGCAGTTCCCAAGCCAAAAGCGAACCCAAAACCC
>CAIPFS010000141.1 GCA_903864375.1 uncultured Verrucomicrobiota bacterium | reverse complement strand
GATCACTGGGACAATACTCGGGGGTGCAAACCTTGAACTGCGCCTTGCGGTCCCATTGCTCGCAATCGAACTCCGCCTTACATTTAAGGCAATTATAACGTCGAATGTTCATGAGGTACGTCGGGGACGGACGGGGTGAAAACCGGTCTGGGCTTCCGGAAATCAAACCACTCCTTTCTCTTTGGATCATCCATCGGGACAGGAAAAGCGTCTAGGGAAAAGTCACAACTTTTCGACCAGTTGTTCACCCGATTGTAACCCCCTGTCACCCCCCCGGAACCAGAGAATGCCCCCTGGTTTCCGATCGAAGCGCGTCATCCGTTGGCTGCCATTTTGGCAAGGTCAATGGCGGCCTGCTTGACCGTTTTGACCACCGTGGCCGGCTGCTTGTTCCGGGCCGTTTCGAGGGTCTTCAGCGCGTCCTGCATGCTCTGCGTAAACGGTTGATGCACGTCCCTATCGAACTGATTGATGATGCTTTGGATCATCGACTGGGCCTCGATTGGAAGATCGTTGAATGTGGTCATTGCGCCGAACGAACGGTCCACATCCCCGTTGATTTCGTAGATACCGTCGTACAACTGTCGCAACTGCTGGTCCATGTCGAGTTGATCAATGCCATCCGCCCAGGTCTCATAAAATGGACGATCCGCCATCACGTCGATGGTGTTGGCACTCACGGAATCCACAATGATTCCTTTAAATTCGTTGACGAAATCCGCGTACAGCTTCCGGGTCTGTTCCAGGAAAAAACTGTTCCCGGCATCCACGCATTGCGCGAAGGCCCGGGCATCCCCCTCCAGGGCATCCTTCCCGGAGCGGCACCAATCTTCGAGCGCCGCCAGGTTGTCCTGGTAGAGCTGCTTGGCCTTGTCGTAACCGTTGCCTTCAACAAATTCGCGCGCTTCCTTGCGGGTGGTGGAGTAGGTCAGGATCACAGTCTGGCGCCCCCCCATCACGGCCCGGATTTCGCCAACCTTGTCATCCATGAGCGACTGCGCCACGGGCTGAAGCTTCACCGCCACCTTGGACGCCGTCTTGGCGATGCCACCCAGGGGGTTGTAGGCGTAGGTGAGGGCGTCAAAAATGAGCGAGGCCAGCGGCCCTCCCGGTTTGGTCAGGGCATCGATGACCTTGTCGGCGGTGGCGGTGTCCAATCCGACCTCTCTGGCGGCGTCCTTGAGGGAGCCCCGGGTCTCGTCGATCTTTTTGAGGAAGGCTTCCACCTTCGTGGGGTCACCGCCCACACGCTCAACGACCGACCTCAGGACCTCCTTGTATTTATCGTTGACCCTCTTCTTGACGGTTTCTGGGAAGGCGGCGGTATTGACCAGATCCCGGGCGGCCTTGACCGATTCGGGTGCTGCCTCCTCGAAGGCCGCCTTCACCGTTTCACGCAGTTTGGCAGCGTAATACCGCTCCTTTTGAAGCAGGTCCTTTTCGGTGTCCGACAGAGTGTTCCACTTGACCCGGTTGATCCGGGTGAACCACTCCATGTTATGACAGAAGACCATCATCGCGTCGCGCGCCTCAATCGCCTTGGTCCTCGCAAGACCCTCCCAGAACCGTTTTTCCTCCGAGCTGGCAATATCCCGGAATGCCTTTAATGCCGGGGGCAGTTCCTTGAGGTTGTTGAGAAGGTTCTGGAGTTGTTCCAATTGCGACTTGGACAGGTTGGACAGCTTGTCATTGTAGTCCGAGGCCTTGGGATTATCCCCGGTATCGCAAAGGTAGGCTCCGAGGGCCGCCAGGCCGTCCTCCCGGGCCTTCGAAATCGCGTCCAGCTGAGTTCCGATGGCCTGATGGAGGTCCGGCGAAAGGGTTCCCTTGAGCAGGTCAAAACGTTGGCGCAGCTCCCGGGTTCGAAGTTCAAAGGCCATGGCAATGAAGTCGGTTAGAGGGGTTGCAGGGAAGCGATGCGCCAGGCACCTCCATCGACGCGCTGGAGTCTCCAGTAACGACGGACCGTCACATCCATGAAGGAACGATATTCACCATCGATAAGTCCAATGTGTTCGACTTCCACCAGGACCTCCTCGACATGTGGAGCCCCGGGATATTCCTGACCCGTGGTCACCAACCGCGGGTCATCCGTCCAAAGCACCCGGGCATCGTACAGTCGTCCGGCAAAGCTTGTTCGTGACCGACCAAAATCTTCTTCGCTGGGTTGCTGCATCAAGAAGCATACCTGGGGACTCCCGTCGGGATTATTGCGAAGCATCCAATCCGCGAACAATCCCTTCCAAAGGATTAAATCGTCGTTCTTGACCGCCAGAATCATGGCTTCCACCACAGCGGCCGGTGGGGCCGTCGGCGAAGGAAGTTCTCCGTGGGCGGTCATCAGACCGGCCTCCCCCGCAAATAGGGGTGCCGCCTCTCCACCCTGGACATCCACGAACAGGGAATCACCCACATTTGCGGCCAGCAATTCGACCTGCAACCCCCAGTGCCCCACGTCATTCATCACCAGTATCCGGGGATCAGGGAGAATTCGGACCAGCAGGTTGTACCGCTCCTCAAGGCGATCCGAGACCCGCCGCTGATAGCGCCGGACGGCTCTGAGCATCCGTTGCGCTCCGGTGCTTTCCATGTCCAGAAAATACCAGCCGTCCGCATCGCTGCCGGCGGCAAAATAACCATGCCCGGCTTCCGCAATCCACTGCCGGGTCCTCAAGTCAGAGAGCACCACGCAGCGTCCGGACGCCTGCTTGAGTTGGCCATGAATGGGATGTTCGGCGGGGAACGTGGGCACTATGTCCGCTGATTGGTCTGCCAGGGCCGACCGCCAGGCCGCCTGAGCCGCCCCGGCAATTTGCCGAACTCGAACCTCGTCCTCCGTCCGGTAGGCAAGATCGGCATCGGTCAGCGAATAGAGGCGACCGTGCAGCCATTCCAAGGCGGCAGCGTAGTCCTCTGCCAATGCAGAGGAAAATGCGCCTGGATAATTCTTCACCAGAAAATCGACCCGCGGTTGATGATCCAGCAGCTGCTTGTATTCGAAACGGGTGGTCAAACCCGGGCGCATCGGACCAAAGCACGCGACCGCGCTGATTTGATTGCAAAGTTGCTCGATCCACGACGACCAGCGTTCACTAAAGCCGTCGGATTGATAAGGACCGGGACCGTTTTCAAAATCAATCGGTTGATTGGATTCATTCCGGTAGGTCCGGCGAAAGCGGAGCGGTGCCGTCAGCTTTTTGACCTCCCAGCCCT
>CAIPFS010000140.1 GCA_903864375.1 uncultured Verrucomicrobiota bacterium | reverse complement strand
GTCAAGTCGGACGTTGAGTACGCCCATGCGCGTGGGTTGGAGGTGGGGGCCTATTCGCTCTTCAGCAGCCGGAGCATTGATCCCACCAATGACGTGATCAATCCGTCCACCGGCAAACCGGGTGGCGCGATTTTCGGCAATGCCCCCTGCTTTGCCAGCACCTGGGGACAGAATTATTATCGAAAGCTGACCAACTTCATCACCCAGACCGGTCTCGACCTGCTCGAGCACGATGGTCCCTATCCGGGTGATGTCTGTGCCGCCACCAATCATCCCGGCCACCGGGGGATGGCTGACAGTCAGTGGGCCAATTGGGAGATGAACGCCGGTCTCTACCGCTGGTGCCGCGATCGCGGCGTCTATGTCAATCAACCGGACTACTATTTCCTCGCGGGCGGCAACAAGACGGGCATGGGCTATCGGGAGGATAATTTTTCCCTTCCCCGCGAGCGGCAACTGATCCACAGCCGCCAGAACATCCATGACGGCACCTGGACCAAACCTCAAACGGCAGGATGGATGTTCGTCCCGTTGACGGAGTATCAGGGGGGCGGAGCGGCAGCGACCATTGAGCCTCTGGCGGAGCATCTTCCGGCCTATGAAGGGCATCTGGCCAATACCCTGGGTGCCGGAGTTCAAGCCTGTTGGCGTGGCCCTCGCCTCTATGATTCAGAGGCGACCAAGGTCCTGGTGGAGAAATGGGTCTCCTTCTTCAAAAAACATCGCGACATCCTCGAATCCGACATCATTCATGGCCGCCGCCCCGACGGACAGGACGTGGACTATCTCATCCACGTTAACCCCCATCTGGAAACCCGGGCCTACGTCATGATCCATAATCCCCTGAAGTCCACGGTGGAACGGGACCTCACCCTGCCGTTGTATTACTCCGGCTTGTCGAACGCTGGCATGGTGCGTATCGAGGACGGTCCGGCCCAACGCGTTGCCATCGAACGGGACGGTCGGATGACGGTGCGCGTCCACATCGCCCCCGAGGGTCGCACGTGGTTGACCGTGGAGGAAGCGCGGGGCGGCAGGACCCCATAGGGGGGACCGTTCGGATGGGGGTGCCACCCACACCGATCCACAAGGTTGCCAGAACCGCCGCCCGCACGGCGGTTCGAGCCCGGAATCCCGACGATGGTATCTCGCCATTCCGGCAGTCGGAGAATGGCCCGGATGATTCAAGATCGCATTCCCCCCCGTCCCCCCGTCGAACCCCGTATCTTGACGAATATACTTTTTCAGGCATATTCCAAAAACGGGAATGCAAACTCCGCAACTGATTGAAGTTTATAACTGCCTGTGTGACGAAACACGGTTGCGCATCGTCCATCTCCTCACCCAGGGCCCGCTCTGCGTCTGCCATCTTCAGGACATCCTGGCACTGGGTCAGGTGGCGGTGTCAAAACACCTGGCTTATCTGAGAAAGCGCGGCCTGGTTGAGGCCCGGCGGCATGAGCAGTGGATGATTTATTCCCTTCCTTCCGTCCCGTCGCCCGAACTCGACTGGCAGCTGCGCTGCCTTCAGGACTGCCTGCCCACGCACCCAATCTTTCGTGACGATTTGCGAAAACTGAAAAATCTGCAACCCGAATGCTGCTGGGTTGCCACGGCCGTTGGTGCCGGGCGATCGACCGGCAAGACATGCTAACGAAGAAAATACCGTGGATTCAATGCACACCCCACCCACCGTCCTCATCCTTTGCACCGGAAATTCCTGCCGCAGCCATCTCGCGGAGGGGATCCTTCGCGCTGCAGCAGGAGAACTTCTGTCCGTCGCGAGCGCCGGCTCCAAACCGGCGGGCTATGTCCACCCGCTGGCCATTCAGGTGATGAAGGAGATCGGAATCGATATCTCCAGCCATCATTCGAAACACATGAACGATTTTCTGAGTCAGCCGGTGGAAACCGTCATCACGGTTTGTGGGAATGCCGATCAGGCTTGCCCCCTTTATCCCGGACAGTTGAACCGCCATCATTGGGGCTTCGATGATCCCGCCCATGCGGTCGGGACCGAGGAGGAGAAGCTCGTGGTCTTTCGCCGGGTACGCGATGAGATTTCCCGTGTGTTTACGGCTTATGCCGAAGGTCGTCGTGATCAACTCAAATCCCGCCCCACCCCATGAGTCCGACAAGCATCCCCGTCAACCTGTCCGCCCTTCGATTCGAACCGGGATCGAAGCGTCTGGACGTGTATGATCCGGCCATGTGCTGTTCCAGCGGTGTTTGTGGTCCGGAGGTGGACCCAAAGCTGGTTCAGTTCGCCGCGGATCTCTCGTGGCTGACCTCCCAGGGGATTCCGGTGGAGCGACACAATCTCTCCCAAAATCCGGCGGCATTTATCGCCAATGAACGGGTGCGGAACCTGTTGACGGAACGTGGCGAAGCGGCGCTACCGTTGGTGATGAAGGGGGGGAAGGTGGTTGTGGTGGGCCGCTATCCCGATCGGTCCGAACTTGCCGCCTTGTTCGGCTTTTCTTCGTCCACAAACCCTGCGCCCGATGCGTCCGGTTGTTGTGGCGGCAGTGCGTGTTGTTGAATTCATGACCATTCCCACCCGGGCCTCGCTGCAGGATTTGTTGGCTGCTCCGTCAAGGTTCCTGTTCTTCACGGGGAAGGGAGGCGTGGGCAAGACCTCGATGGCCTGCGCGTCGGCGGTTGCGCTGGCAGACCGCGGCAAACGGGTTCTGCTGGTCAGCACGGATCCGGCATCGAATCTGGACGAGGTGCTGGGAGTTCGACTTTCCGGTCGCCCCACGGATATCCCGGGCGCTCCCGGCCTGGCCGCGTTGAACATCGATCCGGCGGCCGCGGCCCATGCTTATCGAGAGAAGCTTGTCGGGCCATATCGGGGCCAACTGCCGGAGGCACTGATTCGCAGCATGGAGGAACAGCTCTCCGGAGCCTGCACGATGGAGATCGCGGCCTTTGACGAGTTCTCAAAGTTGCTCGGTGATCCGGCGGCGACTGCGGGCTTTGATCATGTCTTGTTCGACACCGCCCCCACCGGTCATACCTTGCGATTGCTATCATTGCCCGGAGCATGGACCGGCTTTATTGCCTCCAGTACATCGGGGGCCTCCTGCCTCGGTCCACTGGCCGGGCTCGAAGCCCAGCGGGAAGTGTATGTCCATGCCGTGGCGAGCCTGGCCGACGGGTCCCAGACGGCATTGATCCTGGTCAGCCGACCTCAGCGTGCATCTCTCAGGGAAGCCGAAAGAACGAGCCACGAGCTGGCGGCGTTGGGCATTCATCACCAGAAGCTCATTCTGAACGGCGTGTTTCACGCCACCGGCCTTGATCCGGTCGCCGGTGCCCTGGAGCAACGCGGGATGGATGCCGTCGCAGGTGCCGCCCGGTTCCTCGCCAGCCTCCCTGTTTTCGGTGTGTCGCTGCGGTCCAATAATCTCGTGGGCCTGGCCTCCTTGAGGGCCCTGACCGCGAACCCGGTGGTGTCGCCTACCCGGTCCTCCGAGTCGTTGACGATCCTCCCGGATTGTCTGTCACTCAATGACTTGGTGGACGGCCTCGCCCAGGGAGGCCGCGGCGTGGTGATGACGATGGGTAAAGGCGGGGTCGGCAAGACCACGATTGCCGCTGCCATTGCCGCAGAGCTTGCCCGTCGCGGATTCAAGGTCTGCCTCAGCACCACGGATCCGGCGGCCCATGTGGCGGCTGCTGCGGGTCAGATCAGCGGTCTTAGAGTCGACCGGATTGATCCGCACGCGGAGACCCAAAGGTACGTGGAAAATGTCCTGGCGACGGCGGGCCGGAACCTGGATGCCGGCGGCCGGGCACTGCTGGAGGAGGACCTCCGATCCCCCTGCACCGAGGAAATCGCCGTCTTCCGCGCCTTTGCGAGGACCGTTGCCCAGGGAGCGGATGGCTTCGTGGTACTGGATACCGCGCCCACCGGCCACACCCTCCTGCTGCTGGACGCCGCAGAATCCTATCACCGCGAAATCGCCCGGCGGGCCAGCGATCTCCCCGAAGAGGTCCGCGAACTTCTGCCGCGTCTGCGGGACCCTCATTACACCCGAATCCTGGTGGTGACGCTGCCCGAACCGACTCCGGTCCATGAAGCGGCCATGCTGCAAACCGATCTTCGGCGCGCCGGAATCGAGCCATTTGCCTGGGTCATCAATCAAAGCTTTGCCAGGACCGTCCTCAGCGATCCCTTGTTGACGGCCCGTGCGAAGGGAGAACTTCCGTTCATTCGTGAGGTCATCGAGATACACTCCCAAAGGACGGTCATTGTCCCCTGGGTGATCGATGAGCCCGTGGGACCGGACGGCTTGAGACAACTTTTTCCAAAACCAGAGACTGAAACCCGATCATCGGAAATGAGAACGGGTGAATAATGGCGGTCGTACCCGGTTGGCGGGGCGTCCAGGGCTCATGAATGCCTGAGGCAACCTTGGACAATTCAGGGGTCTGAAGAAGGCCCGACGGGCCAGGTTTTACTGAAGGTCGAAGCAGCGCACTTCACCTTTGGCGTTGCGACAATACAGAAGTCCATCGGCCAGGGTCGGTTGGGCCCAGAATTTTCCTCCCATCAGCTGGACTCGCGCCAGGATTTCGCCCTTGTCGGGACTCGCCGGGAGGACAACCAACTCGCCTCCCTCGGTCAAGATCAGCAGCCTCTTACCGGCGGCAATCCAGCTATCCTGACTGAATCCCGGGAGTTGCCACCGGATTTTGCCGGTCGAGATCTCCACACAGCGAAATTCCTGACCTCCCTTTCGATAGCCACCGCTGTCCACGCCGTACAGGAAACCGTCCAGCGCAACAGCCGTGCCCGTGAAGGTTCCCAGGTTGGCATTCTTCCACACCCGGGTGGCTGAGGTGGCGGTGAAGGAGACCAATTCACCGCCGTCATCTCCGGAACTGATGAACACACCCGACGGGGTGAGGACGGGGTCGGAGCAATGGGTTTCGTATCCGCGACCGAATTCGTGCCGCCAGGCTACGGCACCATTTTCAGGATTCACCGCGTAGAGCGCCTTGTGCATGTGGGCCAGGAGCAGCGGCGTCCCCGACTCCCTGGAGAAGACCGGGGTGGTAAAGCTGTATTTTCCCTTGGGTTCCTTCGCCGTCTGCCAGAGGGGTTTACCGGAATCGGCGTCCACCGCGACCAGGGCTGAACCGTAGTTGATGAAGACACGCGACCCGAGGACCAGAGGGCTTCCCGCGGCCCCCCATTGTCCATTTTCGCTGCCTGCATACGTTGCCAAATCCGTCGACCAGACCACGCGACCTGAGTCGGCCTCGAAAGAGAACAGCTTCCCACTTCTGCTGACAGTCAACACCCGGTTGCCGACGATGGTGGGGGTGGAGTTGGGACCTCCCTCGTACATTTTGGGGTTCAATGCCTCGGGGTAGGAATGGGTCCAGACGACGGAACCATTGGTGGCATTGAGGGCATGGATTGTTTCCGTGCCATCGGTGTTGCCCATCGTGAATGCCCGATGGTCGGCGATGGTGACCGAGGAAAACCCGACACCCACCGCTGCCTTCCATACCGTCCTCGGCTGCCCTTCCTTCCACTGGTTGACCCAGTTGGTTTCCGTCGAGATGCCGTTATTTCCAGGACCACGTCGCAGGGCCCATTCCCCGGCAAACGTCGAATGGACGGCGAACACCAGCAAGAAATGGAAGAGTTTGGACCTCATGAGATGGCCGACCGTACTGCGCTTCGTCCAATTGGCAAGAGCCCCGCTTTTGACCCTCAGTGCCTGGGAATGACGCGGGGCTATCTGATTTCGGTCCATTTGGAGAAATCGGAATCGGGCTACAGGTGGGGGCGGCCACCGTTGTCCCTGTAGCCGCCGCACGTGAGTCGGAGCCATCTTTACTCGACCGGAACCCGTTCCTCCGGACGCAAGTC
>CAIPFS010000139.1 GCA_903864375.1 uncultured Verrucomicrobiota bacterium | reverse complement strand
GGGGATGGCATAAAACGGGTCAATCCGCGTCCGGTATTCTGGTTCATTACCGAGTCGGCGTCTTTACCCTGCGAGAGCCTTGAGGTAGACGTTGGTCCAACCGTATGCCCGTTACCCACACTCCTCCCACCCGATTCGCCCCATGGATTTAGGTAAAATACCATGAGAACAAAGAGACTGTGGCGCCCAATTGCCCTCAGTTTGGCGGCTGCGGGCCCGGCTGGAGGGTTCCTGTTTGGACTTCTCCACGCGGGGGACCCGGACCCCAATCCTGTCGGGCGCCTGGTTTATGCGTTTATCATGGCAGCAACGACTCCGCTGAACGCAGGCTTTCCTCCCAATCCCGGGGCGGGTGCAGGCCAATCTTTCAACGTCTGGCCTCATATCATCGTTGCCTTCCTGCTGATCTTGGGATGGCTCCTTTATCGCGACTGGAGAATGTCGAAAACCAAGGGACAAGTGCTGAAATAGGGCTCCTCCATTTTGGTTTGCAGACCGTCCCAACCGACTTACCCCTCTTCGGTGGAGGAATTTGAGGTGATCGAAGAGTTTGTCCGTCAATGGGAATCGGAACCGTTCTCTCGTCGACGACCCGAGCAGCAGTGGGTCATTGACGTGGTTCGCAGCCTCGAAACCATTGAGAACCACGGATTGGCGGGCTTCTGGCAGTTCCACGGTCCGGACTCCGGGCGGATTCTTCAATCGCTCCGCCTCACCGGAAATCCCGAGTTGGCCCGGGACATCGGTGCGAGCGCCTTTTGCCGTTCTCCCGACGCCACACCTTCGCACACGGTTTCCGTGCCCGCCCCGCTTTCCCCTCAAAACAAGGACCGGCTGAAGCGGTTGTTGTTTGCCGTCACGGACCGCATTGACGAGGCCCGGCAGGGATTGGTCGCCCTGCTGCCACGGGTGGAAGCAGACCGAGAGGAGGAGGCGGTGACGGAATCGGCGGAGCCCACCCTGAATGTGGAGGTGACCGAGCGGGTGGGATGCCCATACTGCGGCCAATTCATGGAGCTCGTGATCGATACGAGCATCGCCCAGCAGCGTTCGACGACCGATTGCGAAGTCTGCTGTCGCCCGTTTGAGGTGGTGGTCGAATGCGATCCCGGGAAGGTGTTGACCCTCGATGTGGGGGCGTGAGGAAAAAACCGCAGCAGCCCCGGTCCGGCGAACGGCCCATGGGCTTCGCCCGTGCTAAATCGACGTTGTTTGGACCGCGGCTGAATCTGTGGGAGCCTCACCAAGGTGCATTGAGACAGGGAGAGGTGGTGATCCCAGCATTGATTGGGGACTTGCAGGAGCGCGTCCCTCCGAACGCAAGTCACTCCGATGGAGTGACATCCAACGGAGGACCGGTCCTGCGGACGGCCCATGCGCTTCGCCTTTGCGGAACTTGCGTGGTTTGGACCGCCCCCGGCTCGGCAGGAGACCCCGACCATTGGAAATGGTAGAATGGCGACATGAACCTGATAGGCTGCGGCCAACTCGAAGGGCAGCGTGGCAGGCTGACGGCTTGCCGCTCTTATCCGGGACGACCGTACTCCGCCACCGCCAGGTATTCCTTTGCGGTGGTCGGATCATTCAGACAAACCGTCCCGCGAACGATGCGTGAGACAGGCGAACCGCTGAGTTTCAGGGGGCTGGACTGATTTCGATGCTGGGCATGGGCCGCCAGTGAGGGATATCCGTCGCGGATGATGCGACGGAGTCCGAGAATTCGGAAGACCGTTGCGGTGCCGGGTGCTGCCCGGCGATGCAACTCCAAGGCCACACGCCCCATCGTATGTCGTGGATTCAGTTCCACCACCGGTTTGAGACGGGCGATACCATCGGAGGCCCGATAAACAAAGGCATCAATTCCGGCCGCACCTCGAAAGTCCACGGCCTTGAATTCCGCCTCCAACAGTTGGTGAAGCTGATCAAAAACCTGTTCCCAGGCCGAAGTGCCCCCGTCGCGATGGGGCGCGAGTCGGCGCACCGACAGCGGCAGGCGTTTCCCGCCATCGATACCCACCCGGTTGCCTTCATATTGTCCCCGATGATCGCACAACAACTCGGTAAACCCGACGAGGCGAAGCTCCTGACCGGCCATTTCGTATTGCACCGAGAAATCCGCGAGCCGATCCAGCCACGGTTCGATCACCAATTCACATCCCGACTCCACCGCCCGCGTGATCCATCGAACCTGTTGCGGAAGGAGTTCCGGTTCCCAAAGTCGAATGGTCTGAGCTCCGGCCATTCCAAGGGACTGTTTGACCACCAACCGGTGGTGGCCCGCGCTGCGGTGGAGTTCAATGGCCTGCCAGGCTTCTGCGACGGAGGAAACCGGGATTCCAACGATTCCGGGGGGACAGAGTCCTGAAACCTCAGCCAACCGTTCCAGGAGGTGCCGAAGCAATCGGGTGCCCCACGATTTGGTGAACAGTGGATCACACGTCTCTCGCGAGGAAAGCTGGGTGTGGGAACCGTCATTGACCTGAGGCGCCAAGGGCTCGAGCAGTGCCCTGCTTTCAGGAGACCAGGCCCACGGACGCAGTCCGCCGAGCTTTCGTCCGGCCAGCTCAGGGATGGGGCCGCCATGGGCGGATTGAACCTCGATCCATTCCGGCAAATCGAATCCGGCCCCGGCCAGCTGAGCCAGGAACTGGTTCGATGGCTTTTTCGACGTCAGTACAATGTCCCCGGAACGGGCCAGAAATTGGGGTAATCCTGACAAATCCTGGAGCAACGCCGCCTGCCTTTTGCCGGGCGTAAAGGCATTCCCCAGCCGGAGATATCCTTCGGCGAAAGGGTTGAACCACCAGACATTGGGGGTTCGCCCCTTGGATTGGGCCGAAACCCTTAACGCCTCAATAAATTCCGAGGTCAGACCCGCAGCGCGGCGTCCCTCGGCATTGAAGTGGACCCCTTTGGCGCGGGCGGGAGACAGCGGAAACTTCAGCTGGCGACAAAACGCGTCCCAGTCCGTTTCCCCTGCCTTCTTCCATCGCCGGAACCATTTGAGGCCATGGGCCACATGGGCGATTTCGTCTTTGTAGATTCGGTCGAGAATCGCGGCGCTGGCGGTGTCGCCCACATTCGAAAAAAGGGAGGCGAACTGGCGGCAATAGTCGAGGTTGGCCTGTTCGAAGGTGAGGCTGAGGCGGGAAACAAAATCCAGCGGCGTT
>CAIPFS010000138.1 GCA_903864375.1 uncultured Verrucomicrobiota bacterium | reverse complement strand
CGTGGCGACGCTGGCTGCCGGGGATGTCCTCAGCCTGGGGGATGTCGATTTCGGCGAAGGATGGAGCTCCATGGTTCTGAGCTTCAGCTCGGACTCTCCCTCCCTCCCCAAGTCCCCGATGCGGCGTGCAGGACTCCGTCATCAGCAGCCGGGCGATCCGATCGTGATGGAGCTGGATAAACGCAATGGAGGGGAGGGGCTCCGGGACGATTCCCACACGGTCCATATGAATTCGGGCGCCTGGGCGCAGTTCGACCAGGTTCCATTCGGTGAGGGCTATCGAAGATTCCGGGTTGCTTATGGAAACACCAACCCGGCACCACGATCGGTGGAGCTCCATCTGGACAGCAAAGCCGGCCCGTTGGTGGGGCAGCTCAGTCTCCGGCAAACCGATGTTCCCCGTCGGAACGGGACCTGGCGGTTTGAAGAGCTGGTGGGAGACCTGGACCGGGCAGCACGGGGAACCCATGACGTTTTTCTGGTCGCGGCCGCCGAAGACGGGAACTGGGTGGGGAAATTGGAATACGTCCGCTTCGAAAAATATCTGGGTGTCTTCGAACCCACCAATCGCGAGGTCAAATTGGAGGTGCGGATCGATGGTCCCAACGGGGAATGCATCGGGACGCTGTTCCCCAAATTTACCGGGAATGGCAGCCATCCGTTGGAACTGGTGACACAATTGGAAGCGCCCCAGGGTACCCGCCCGCTGTTCTTGAAAGTTCATGCGGCCGGGAGATCCACCATCGGCAGTGTAACCAATCTGCACCTGCAGCGGGCGTTCGAGCCCGACTCCTGGCTGACGGTCAATGAGGCTGCGTCCGCACGGGTTTCAAGCACCTCGCGCAAATCGTTGAGCTCGGAACATCAACGCCAGGCGATCCGGATTCCCTTCGATCCCGGCGAGATGGGCGTGCGGGTGCGACCTGCCTGGAGAGTGGATCGTCCGACCTCCCGTCCCGTCGTGGACGGTGACCTGAAGGAATGGAGTGGCACCGCCTTGAAGATCAGCCAGTCGACCGACGGAATTCTGATGAAAAAAGGGGCGGGCGAAGCATGGTTCGCTCAGGACGACGAAGCTCTTTATATTGCCGCCAGAAGCCACAGCTTGAGCGCGAACCCCGGATCCAGCGAACCTCAACGCTGGGGGAGCTCCGACGCCATCGAAATTGCCCTTCCCTTGAACTCGCTGCCCGCCGGACAACGGACCTTTGTCGTTCGCGGTGGGTTGAATGGCTCCTTTTCCGTTATGAACCCGGAGGATTTGGGTGAGGAACGAAGCGGAGCATCCGTTCCAGGACTGGAATACAAAGCCCTGCCGGGAAATGACTCATGGACCTGCGAATGGAGGATTCCGTTTGCCGCGCTGGGCATAAAGTCGCCTCTCCCGGGAACCCTGCACTGTTCGCTGGCCCTGGTATCGCCGGATCGATTGCTTTCCCGGACCTGGCAATGGATGAACGGTGCAACCTACGACCTCAGCAGGAACGGCGGGGATCTTGTCCTCGGATCCGCCGAATCCTTGTTGCCGGAAAAACTTCGAAACAAGGTTCTCGCCTGGTTCGATGCCTCGGAACCCGGGACCGTGGAACTGGATTCGGCAGGACGGGTGAAGTCGTGGCGGGACAAAACTCACAACGGGCGTGCCGCCATTCAGGATCAGGCTGGATACCGCCCGACCTTTTCGCCCGCCGGACTCAACGGTTTTCCCACCCTGCGCTTCGACCAGAAATCCACAACGCGTCTCGACCTGCCGGATCTGGCGGCAACCAATCTGTCTGGAACCGTCTTTGTCGTGTTCAGCAATCCCGAACCGGCCCCCAAGCCGGAAAAAAATCCCCGGTTGTTTACCACCAGCAACGGCGCCGACCCCGACTACAAGGTGGGAATTCAGGCCTTCGTACCGCTTCTGGAGACCGGTGGACCGCGGTGGCGTCAAACCCCATTCAAAGACCGTGCCATGAAACGCCCCCGGATTGGCGTGATGTCGCCGGCCGACGGTACCTTTTTCACCGGCACCATTTCTGAAATCCTCGTGGTGGAAGGAGAACTTTCCCGGGAGGAACAATCCTTGATGCCGGTCTACCTCAGGGCCAAATGGTCGCTTTCAAATGAGTAACGGGCAGGCCGCCGCAACCCCCTCTGTTCAAGCAGAACCTGGGCTGGCATAGTGACGCCATGCGCGTCCGACATCCCGCCTCCATTGATTTCCTCCGGGCTCTTTTTGCCTGGCTCGTCCTGTCGGGTGGGGCCCGGGCCGGCTCGTGGATACAGGAGTGGCGATCCTCCAATCCCGTCTGGCGCGGTGTCCATGTCATCACCCGTTCCGCCAGCGACGCCCATCAGGTGGAAGCCGTTGTGCCCGCCCTGGCCACCAATGGCATGAATGTCCTCATCGTGGAAGTGGACTACAATTTCGCCTTTTCAGCCCACCCGGAATTGAGGGAGGGATCCGTCCTGACCCGCGAGGATGCGCTCCGATTGACAACGATTTGCCATCAGCACGGCGTCCGATTGATACCCCAGTTCAACTGCCTCGGTCATCAATCGTGGGCCAGGCAGACCTTTCCCCTGCTTCGATTGCATCCCGAGTTTGATGAAACCCCCGACAAATACCCCCAAAATGAGGGGATCTATTGCCGCAGTTGGTGCCCCCAGCATCCCCGGGTGAATGCCATCGCCTTTTCGCTGATGGACGAAATTGCCGATGCCTTTCAGGCCGATGCCATGCATATCGGGATGGATGAGGTCTTCCTCATCGCGTCGCCGGATTGTCGGTGGTGCCGGG
>CAIPFS010000137.1 GCA_903864375.1 uncultured Verrucomicrobiota bacterium | reverse complement strand
CCGGATCCTGTCGAGCCCTTTGCCCCTCATGCGCTGCCGGGTGCCCAACGGTTCATTTATACCGCCAGTTATTTTCTTCCGGTCAAGCCCGTGGACAGTGAAATCCTTTTGACGGAGGCCAATTTCAAAGCTCACCAGGAGGACATTGAGCGCCAGATGACCGGCGCCATGCCCCTGGTCAAGGACAGTTACCTGATTCGGGACAACCGGTTCATTGTCCAAATCGACCGGGACCGCTTTACCCGGTTTCGAAAGGAGAACCCTGAAGACCCCCTGGTCCCCCTCCTGACCACTCCCTACTGGTTCCGGGTTCACGTCTACTACGACATCGTCACCGGGCAGGAATTTGTCGTCCTGACCTACGGCAAGCCCAAGATTTACGACCTGCCGGTCCTGCGTCTGCAGAGTGAATCGCTCTTCAATCGGTTCCCCATGGTCAACATGGACAACCGGGACAAGTTCAAGCGATCCATTCGTGAAATCGTTCACTACGGAGTCGGGGCCATCTGCCTGCTCTACTTTGATGGGCGGGGTGCCGGATTTGGCGCGCATGCCGCTGATCGAATGTTGACCGAACGCGGCGAAGCCTTGTCGAGCGACGAGGCCTACCGGAAACTGGGTGTCGGATACGATAGTCGCGACTACGATTCCTGCTTCGTCCTGCTGAAACAGTTCCTGCTGCACAATCGGGTGCAGATGATCATGAACTCTCCGGGCAGCCTGGTGAAAAAGACCGAGTACGCCCAGGCGTTGAACCGGCATGGGTTGGAAGTGGAAAAGTGGATTTTCCTGGATGACCAGTCCATCGCCGATTGATTCAGCGCCATTCCCTGATAAGCCATGATTGATCCGGCGGGACTTGAACTCCTTGCGGAGCGCATCGGGGCGCTGCCGGGCTATTTCCGGGGTTTGTTCTCCCACTCCTGCACCGGTCCGGGGGACTGCTCCCGAATTGCGGCCACGGGCCTCGGAAGTTCTGAAGCCCACGCCCGATATCTGGTCTCGCTTTGCCAGCGCTATGCCTCTGTCTCCGCCCGCTTTATTCCGCTCGCCGATTTTGTTCATCCTCCGAACGCCAGCCGTGACGCCCTGGTGGTCTTCAGCCAGGGGTTGTCCCAAAACACCCGGCTGGTCTTTCAGGCGGGAGCTTCATTTGATCGGACCATCCTCTTCACTGCCGCTTCATTGGACGGCTTGATCGCGTCGGGAAAACAGGATCGCGCAAAGCTCTTTTCAACTCTTCTCGCCGGGGGCGCTGAGATCGTCCCATTCCCCCTGGCGGACGAGTACACCATCCTGGTCCGGGTCATCGGGCCGGCCTGCGGGTTTCTCGCCGCCCGACTGTGGTCTCAAGGGCTCCCTGGACAGCGGCTGCCTCCCCTGGATGAAACGTCGTGGAACACCTGGGTGAACTGCCTTCGCCCGCCTGTGGATTGGTTTATCCAAAACGCGGCGGCACTTTCCGCCGGTTTCGTCATCCTGGCCCCGGGGCTGGTGGTGGAATCGGGCTACAATCTGGTCTCGAAGTTTGTGGAAGGCCTGTTCTGGTCCGCTCCCACCTTATTGGATTACCTTTCGTTTGCTCACGGCCCCTTCCAACAGTTGGCCGCCCGTCCGCGCCCGGTGGTCCTGTTCGTTGGTGAATCCCCTCAAGAACGCGATCTGGCACACCGCGCCTGGTTGATGTGTCGATCCATCGACGTGCCCACCATCGAGATTCCGCTGCCCGGCTGCCCGTCGGTGGCCCCCATCCTGGTCGAGTTCCTGTTGAACCCCATCCTGTTGGCCCTTGCGACCCACCTCGGTGTCAACCAACGCGACTGGCCCGGCAAAGGTCAGGATGAGCCACTCTATGCGTACCCTTGATCCATTGCAACGTCACCGATCCGTTCTCCCTTGGGGTCCCGTGTTGGCGGCCTGTTTCCTTTCCGGCTGCATCAATGTCCATGTCCGGGATCGACTCCCGGACAGCCAGGCCACAGCCATCGATCGCCCCACCCAACCCGTCTCATGGATACGGACGGAGCTCTACTTCGGGCGGGTGGCGGATGACGACTGGAAGTCCTTCCTGGAAGGCACCGTCACCCCACGTTTCCCGGCCGGACTGACGGTTCTGGACGCTCAGGGGCAATGGCGGGGCAAGGACGGCGTCATCCACCCAGTCCCAACGCGCATCCTGGTCATCTTGCATCCCGAGGACGAAGCCTCCAATCGGTCTCTGGAAGAAATCCGCCGCACCTACACGGAACGATTTCACCATGAATCGGTCCTGCGCTCCGACAACCCGGCCCAGGTTTCCTTTTAGGTGTGGCCAAGAAACCGACCTGCTTTCTCGGTTCCTGGAGAATGGACGGTGTAGCGAATTCCCGTCGCCAAACTACTGGTCGTCTTTCTCCGAGCCTTGTGGGTCACCTAGGGTCTCATTTTTGGCGCGAAGCCCTTCCCTCCGTTGAATCACAAGCCAGGTGCATCCTTGGGCGGTAAAACACGCCGCCTTCCATCTGGAAGTCATCCAGGAGTGTCTCGACGCCATCGAGTATCATGGGGCCATCAGCGTGTTACTGGCTGGGACGCGCGGAGCTGGAATCGTCATCTCGCAGCTGACCATGACCCTCAAGAACTTGATTCACTTGATTTCGTTGGATTTTGTATGAATCTCCATATCTGATTCGTGATATGGGTTACGGCCTTCACATCACACGAAAAAAAGATTGGGCAGACCCAAATGGTCCTCAAATTTCCTCTGACGAATGGCTCGCCTACATCGCGACCGACCCCCAACTTCAGCTTGACCCGAACTTCCGGGGACATGCTGTACGACTTTTGGTGGAGTCGGAGCACATGGAACCTTTGCTGGAATGGTTTCATGGAGATATTTACACGAAGAACCCGGACGAGCCGATCGTCAAAAAGATGCTGGAAATTGCGAAAGCGCTAAGAGCCCGAGTGCAGGGTGACGATGGAGAATTCTATTCCAGCGCAAATTTTGAGGATGTTGTGTACGAGAACTGACCAGATTGCCGCTACTCCCACAGAGCAATAGCCCACACAGACAATTTTGACCATGTCGCTTTCATAGCGCAGCACGGGCCTTCCTCCGTTGGTGGACTGTGGTTTGTTGTCCGAGCTCTCAGGAGTTGCGCCACACGCGATTCCGGAGAAACCAAAAACGGGAATTAATCGCTGGCGGGCACGGGGAATTCGAAAGAAACTCCCCCCTATCCGGGCCTAACCCAAGCCCGACCAACCCGATGAAGTCCTTTGTCCTTCGCAACTGGTTTGTCCTCAGCCTGCCGGTGGTGGTGCTTCTGGCCTTTTTGATCCCCGATGCCGGGGCCAAGAACGGCTGGCTCCAGTCCCAAATCACCACCAAATTTGGCGTCGCCCTCATCTTCCTTTTTCAAGGCCTGACCATTCCCACGTCGGCTCTGCATCACGGACTGAAGAACTGGCGCCTGCACCTACTCGTTCAAGGGTTCATTTTCGTCCTGTTTCCAGCCTTGGGAATGATCTTTGATGCGGTTGCAGGTTCCTACCTGCCGCCGGATTTGCGCATCGGCTTCCTGTACCTCTGTGTCCTGCCGTCCACCATTTCAACCTCTCCGGTCCTCACCACGATGGCCGGTGGGAACACCGTGGGGGCCGTTTTCAATGCGGTCCTGTCGAATCTTCTCGGCATGGTCCTCACCCCCCTCTGGTCGGCGTGGCTCATGCATGCCAGCGGTCAGAATCGTCCGCTGGGACCGGTTCTCCAGGAGGTCGCCCTCTACCTGCTGCTTCCCCTGGCTATCGGGCAGATCATTCGCCAAAAGTACGCCCGCTGGATCGACCCCCGGAAGAAGCGATTTGGCAACTCCAGCAGCGCCCTGATCCTGTTCATCGTCTTTGCCGCTTTCTGCAACAGTGTCAAAACCGAAGTCTGGCAGAAGTATGGCTGGGGCGTGACCCTGAAGACGGCGGGCGGTGTGGTCATTCTCTTCTTTCTTGCGACCGCACTGGCTGACGGCCTGGCGATCCTATTGCGGCTGGGCCGTGGCGATAAAATCGTGGCGGTGTTTTCAAGCCCTCACAAAACCCTGGCTTCCGGGGTGCCGATGGCCGAGGCCATCTTTGGGCAGTCGCATCCGGGATTCACCCTCATCCTGCTGCCGCTGATGTTTTATCACCCGCTGCAGTTGTTTGTTTGTGGCCTGATTGCCGACCGGTATGCCCGTAGCAATCCGCATGCCCATGCGGTTCCCTCGGGCTCTGCCTCCAAACCCGCCCGCGCCATCAACTGAGATCCCGATTTCAAGCCATGGAAGTCATCCGCCGTTCCGATTGCGCGCCCTTCGTTGCCCAGGATGACGCCATCATTCGGGAGCTGTGCAGTCCCCGCAATGCCTCGGTGCGCAACCAAAGCGTCGCCGAAGCCACCATCCCACCCGGTGGTTTCGTTCGGGAACATTATCACCGGACCACGGAGGAGCTCTACTACGTCCTCAGCGGCATGGGGCGGATGACACTCGAGGGAGAAACCCGGAATGTCTCTGCGGGGGATTTGGTGGTGATTTTACCGGGGAAACGCCATCGCATCGATAATCTGGGGAGGGATCCGTTGGTCCTGATAGTCACCTGCTCACCGCCTTATACGGTGGAAGACCAGGTGATGGTCGGATAAATCAGAGGGTGGGGACAAATGCGAGCCCCTTGGCTGCGATGTCTCGACGGAATTGCATGCCCTCGAAGCAGAGGCGGTCCACCGCCGCATAGGCCCGATCACGGGCGGCGCTGAGCGAGGTATCCCATGCGGTCACTCCCAGAACCCGCCCCCCGCTCGTCACCGCCTCCTCGTCGAGGCGAGCGCTCCCGGCATGGAACACCTTCACTTGTGGAAGTAGTTCCACATCGGCGAGCCCATGAATGACTTTGCCCCGCTCCACTGCGCCCGGATATCCATGGCTGGCCAGCACCACGCAGACCGTGTGCAGGGGGGACCAGCGCAAGGGATGCTGATCGAGCTTCCCGTTGATGCAGGCGAGAAACACCTCGACGAGGTCGTTCTCCAAACGCGGAAGGTACACCTGGGTTTCCGGGTCTCCCCACCGGGCGTTGAACTCCAGAACCCGGGGGCCATTGGCGGTCAGCATGACTCCAGGATAGATCAGTCCCTGGAAGTCAATTCCCTCGGCATGACAGCCGGCAAGCCACGGATCAAGGACCGCATGAGCCATCATTTCCCATTCACCCGATGACAGGAAAGGCGTCGGAGAATAGGTCCCCATGCCGCCGGTATTCGGGCCCTGATCCCCATCCCCGACCCGTTTGTGGTCCTGCGAGGACGGCAGAATTTGGAGGTGACTCCCATCACACAGCGCGTGCAGTGAGATTTCGGTGCCCTCGAGCCACTCCTGGATGACCACTTCGCGGGAAGCATCGCCGAACATCCGATCGACCAACATTCGCTGGATGGCGGTTTCGGCTTCACTCAAGTCGCGGGCCATAATCACCCCCTTGCCCAAGGCGAGTCCATCGGCCTTCACCACGCATCGTCCGCCCAATTGATGGGCAAAGAGACGCGCCGCGGCCGGATCGGTGAAAACCCCCGACCTCGCCGTGGGGATTCCGTGATGCCGCATGAATTCCTGCGAAAAGACTTTGGAAGATTCGAAACGGGCAGCGTTCATTCGAGGCCCCCAAATGGGGAATCCTTCCGCCTGAAAGGCATCCACCACGCCCAGCGCCAGAGCACCGTCGGGACCGACCACCGTCAGGTCCGGACGATGCTCTCGGGCAAATCCCAGGAGGGAACCAATGTCTTCAGCGCCGATGGTAACGTTTTCAGCAGCACCTCCCCTGACCAGGGGTTCGCCCTGGGTTCCGGCGTTTCCCGGAGCACACCAGAGCCTCGATACCCGCGGCGATTGCGCCAGTTTCCAAACCAGGGCGTGTTCCCGCCCACCTCCCCCGATCACAAGCAACTTCATCTGCCCGAAGTCAATCGCGTCGGCGTTCCTGCGACAATCCAAACCGCGTCGGTTGCCGCCAATATCCGTGCCTCGACCAAAGCGAGAGCGGGAGGGACCAGGCACCATGGAAATTTCCGGTCCCCGGGTATATGGCCGTTGACAATCCCCGCCAATTCGCTAGCACCAGCGGAATGCTCCCGTCAGATGTGAAGTCACGCCACCCCGGGCCCCTGGGATTCACCCTGGTGGAACTGCTGGTGGTGGTCGCCGTGATTGCCATCCTCGCGGGAATGATTCTGCCGGCGTTGTCGCGCGCCAAGGAACAGGGCCGGGCGGCGGTGTGCATGAACAATATGCGCCAACTCGGTTTGGGATCAGCCAACTATTCGATGGATTTCGCCGGGCATATGCCCTCCTTCCGCAACTGGCTTTATCAGAAGGTGGGAAACCTCACCACCGGCACCCTTTATCCCTATCTCAAATCAAAAGCCGTATACCTGTGTCCGACCGACCAGTTGGAGATGGCCGAGCACAAGAAGATCATCGTTCCTCCCGGCAATAATTTCGGAAGCACAGTCAGTAAGCGGGACTACAGCTACGCCATGAATTGCGGGCTGTGCCATGTCAATGACACCACCCATTTTATATCCCCGGTCGACACCATGGTATACATGGAGGCGTTGATGGCCACCAACGACTATTCCGGCCAGGCCGGGCCCGCCTTCGGCGACCATTCCCTGGCACTGCGGCACAATGTGCGGGGGCATTATTTAATGGCCGACCAGCATGTGATCCGGATGAACAAGGATCAAAGCCTCGCCATTGAGAAAAAGAAGCGATTCTGGTTTCCCACGGACGACACTTCCGCCGCCAACGGGATGAATATCGGCGCGGGTTTGAATTAGCATTCGCACCGGAGTTCCCCGGTATTTTCCAACCTCCGCAGGCTCCCAACCCGTCGTCCATCCTCCGAAGTTCCGCGTGTTCTAAAACTGATCTTCCTTCTCCTTGAAGAGCAAGTTGAAGGTCGTGAGGGAGCCGTAACACTTGGTGATGTATTGCTGCCAGTCGAATTTCTCGGCGCTGGTCAGTGTTTCGCTGGCGTTGATTCGCTGCTCCAACACCCGGAGGTTGTTGCGAACCATAACAATTTTATGAAAGAAAACCTCCAGTTCCAGCTCCTTGGTGGCCAGGACGGGATCGCGGGGATGGAGCACACATTTTCCACCGCGCCATTTGGGAGCCAGTTCCCTGGCGTAGGTCTCGGGCTTGTCCAGGCCCAACCGCTCGGCGAGAGCCGCAACGGTCAGCTCGACGAACTGCGCCAGTGGAACATGGAGCCCTGAAATCAGGGCCTGCGCTTCTGCAGGGACCAATGCGCCCGACTCCGGTTCGACAGGCTTACGCCCATCGGTGAACAGGACCTCCGCCGCATGCTCGTTGATGGCTTTGACAATTCCGGCACCGTAGTGGGGATGGACCACTGCCATCCCGAGGTGGAGTTCCGTCAGCTTCATGG